>JAAYRZ010000205.1 GCA_012518515.1 Alcaligenaceae bacterium | reverse complement strand
CCCTTAATTAGTCGATAGCCAATTTCAAGGTAGCGAATAATTAATAAGGTAAAACCAATCGGTACAATAATCGTAACGTGCCAGCGTGCCACGCCAAAGCGGTCTAGACCGTGTGTTAATGTACCGTTTTTAAAGAGTGTATGTACCCACTCTAGGCTAGCTTCTAGCATGATAATGCCGTATAACAGGCAAGCCGTCAGGCCAATAAAAGCAAAAATGCGTCTGCTACGAGTTTGGAATAAATTAATCACTGCATCAACGCCAATGTGCCCACCGATGCGTACACCATAGGACATACAGAAGAAGATTAACCAGGCAAAACAGATCGCGGTGAACTCATTGGCCCAGTTTAAGGAAGCGGCGCTATCCATAATAAAATCGCCAATGGCATCAAAAAAATTGCCTAATCCGCTATCTACAAACATGCCACCCAAGTTATAAAAGGGCATATAGATATTATTGAGCATGGTGTAGACAAAAGTGACTAGCGTCATCGCTGTCAGGATAAAAATGATCAGAAACTTTTCAAGTTTCTGCCATAATTGATCCATTTTGCGGTAGAAATCAATAAACATGAAGTTTTTTCCTTTTACCTAAGAAAAATTGGAAAGGTTGTGAACTCTGGAGTTTAAAACAAAGGCTGAAAAGCAAAAGAGCTCTTGAAGTCAATCTTAAACTTATGTTTTACAAAAATGCCCCCTAAATTTTTTAGGCTTAGGGGGCTTTTTACTTACAACGTAAATGTGAATAAGAAGAAATTAGCCTTCATTAGACTTAACAGCGGCCTCAATTAAATCGGTGCCGATTTGACCTTCGAATTTCTTCCAAACAGGTTGTACCGCTTCCCGCCACTGATCACGCTGTTCAGGAGTTAACTCAATGATTTCGGTAGTGCCTGCATCAATGATGCTTTGCTTATCGCGATCATTAAGATCTTGAGCCATTTTGTTAACTTCTACAGTGACTTCCGCCATGACTTTTTCTAACTCGGTACGAATCTCCTCATCAAGACCGTTCCAAAAGTTGGAGTTGGTGATAACCATATAGTCGATCAAGCCATGGTCAGACTCAGTAATGAACTTTTGAACTTCATGTACTTTCTGAGAGTAAATGTTTGAGTAGGTATTTTCAGCGCCGTTAACTACACCGGTCTGTAGTGATTGATATACTTCCGCAAAAGCAATCTTACGAGGGTTAGCGCGCAAGGCGATAAACTGTTCTTCTAAGACGTTAGAAGCCTGTACACGGAAGCGTAAGCCACGAGCGTCACGCGGTACACGTAATGCTTTGTCAGCGGAAAGCTGCTTCATACCGTTATGCCAATAAGCTAAACCGGTGATACCTTTGTCTTCCATACTCTTTAAAAGAGCTTGGCCGGCTTCGCTTCCTTGGAAACGATCAAGGGCGTCGATATCTTCAAAAAGGAACGGTAAATCAAAAAGCTGCAGCTTTTGCTGATAGTGCTCAAGTTTGGATAATGAGGGTGCTAATAAGTGAACATCACCACCTAGTAGTGCATCCATCTCCTGGCCATCGCCATAAAGTGAAGAGTTAGGATATACCTCTACCTTAACCTTATCGCCGAGGCGCTCCTCAGCTTTTTGTTTAAAGAGAATAGCTCCCTGGCCTTTTGGCGTGCTTTCGGCAACTACGTGCGCGAATTTAATCACTACAGGTGATTGTGCTTGAGCTGTCCCCACCACGCCTGCAACTGATAAAGCCACCGGTAAAACGAGAGTTTTGAATAGTTTTTTCATGTGTTTAATTACTCCATCCTGGTGTAAATGAAAGCCGTAACCAATAGATACAAAATGTATAAATTGTTATGCTACGGCTTGAACCCATAATCTTACTTGATTGTGAGTCTTATGTACAAAAAATTTACGATCCTCTGATCAAACTCAAAATTGAGATACCGTGTAAATTTATAATGTTGTAGAAAGCATAGCAATTTCTTTTATTTAAAGACGGTATTGAAATATTTAATATGGGTATAAACCTTAGTTGTATTAAAGTTGCTTTTGTATCATAAAAAGAACACAAATGATTTAAAGTAAATATTTTATGACGAGTTGTTGACAAGATAAATTATCTCGTATATACTCTTTTTCTTAGGTTGATTAAGAGGCTCTTTAGCTCAGTCGGTTAGAGCGACGGAATCATAATCCGCAGGTCCCCCGTTCGAATCGGGGAAGAGCCACCATCTTCCTTAAAAAAAAGAAAAAAGCGCCCGTAGCTCAGTTGGATTAGAGTACTTGGCTACGAACCAAGGGGTCGTGGGTTCAAATCCTGCCGGGCGCGCCATATTCTAAGGCCTCATAGCATTGCTATGGGGCCTTATTCATGTCTAAGTCCTTTGTTTAAAGGCTAAGTTCAATAAAAAAGCTGCATCCATCAAAACTAATGAATGCAGCTTGTCTTTTAGAGTTCTCTGAGACTATTGTTATATTTACTCTAACTTAATACCAGCAGACTCTACAATATTTTTGTATTTAGCTAATTCAGCTTCAGCGTAATCTGCAAAATCCTGAGCGGAACTTGGTTCTAAATCAGAGCCCATATTTCTCATTTGAGTTTGCACGCGTTCATCCTGCATACCTTCAGCGTATGCCTTATTAAGTTTTTCAACAATAGCTTCTGGAGTACCAGCAGGGCTAACCACGCCGAACCATGTGCCAATATCAAAGTCTGCTACACCACTTTCTTCTAGTGTGGGTAAGTCAGCTAAGAAGGAGCTACGCTCTGTTGTTGTGACTGCTAGTGCAACGACTTCATCACTTTGAATTTGTGGTAGGGCAGAAGCTAAATTGTCAAACATGATTTGCGTCTGATTTGCCAATAAAGCGAGCTTTGCTGGGCTTGCGCCTTGGTAGGGGATATGTAGCATATCAACGCCTGTACGAATTTTGAATAACTCACCTGCTAAGTGACCGGCACTGCCGTTACCACCTGAGCTGTAGTTGATATCAGCACCATGCGTTTCTAAATAGCTAATTAAGGATGGTACGTCGTTAATGCTATTTTCATTTGCAAAGTCTTTATTTAAGATTAAGACGTTAGGCACATTGGATAATAAAATGACCGGAGCAAAGTCCTTTGCAGGGTCAAAGGGCATGTTGTTATATAGCCAAGGGTTAATAGCCATGGTTGCGACAGCGCCCATGCCGAGGATGTAGCCGTCCGGCTGTGCCTGAGCGACAGTAGTAAGTCCGATATTACCTCCGGCACCAGCTTTGTTTTCTACAACTACACTTTGGCCGAGGGTTTCTTGTACGCGCTCACCTAATTGACGAGCCGCAGCATCTAAAGGACCACCCGGTGGATAGGGTACGACAAAGCGAATCATTTTCTCTGGGTAATTAGCGGCTTCATCGGCAACGGCCATTGTGCTAAATAAACTACTAACACTTAGCACTAAACCGACACTAGCTAAGCCTAGATTTTTAAAAAATTTTTGCTTGAATAAATGGGCTTTGGGACTGTTCATGATGAGCTCCTCTGATTTATTAATAATTAGTTTTTGCCCGTGCTGCCAAAGCCGCCGGCACCACGATTACTTTGTTGAAATTCATCAACAATTTGAAATTGTACCTGATGGACTGGTACTACGACTAGTTGAGCAAGGCGCTCCATCGCTTCAAGTGTAAAAGCTTGATTACTACGATTCCATACAGATACCATCAGTTCACCCTGGTAATCTGAGTCGATTAGACCAACCAGATTACCCAGTACGATGCCATGTTTGTGGCCAAGCCCTGAGCGTGGCAAAATCATGGCTGCATAGCCTGGATTATTTATGTGAATTGCGAGGCCTGTAGGAATTAACTCGGTTTGTCCTGGGTACAGCACAATGGATTCATCGATACACGCACGCAAGTCTAGTCCAGCCGAGCCTGCGGTAGCATACTCTGGTAGCTGCTCTTTCATGCGTTGATCGAGAATTTTTAAATTTACTAACATAGTTATTTACCTATTTTTATATTAAATTAATGCACAATTAAATAGCCCGGTAAAAGAAATACCAAGGGCCATAGGATACTAGAAGTGACATTAGCTATTTCAAAATGGAGCTGCTTCATCTGAAAGGCACCGGCTGCGGTCGCTAGAGTAGGCCGTAGTGGGCTAATAAAGCGACCAATAAATACAGCTTTAGCACCATAGCGACTTAGCAATATTTTTGACACTAAAAAAAGTTTTCTGTGGCGCTGATAAATACGCCGTTTACGCAATCCAGGCCGTATTTTTTTACCAATTTGATAAGAAATACTACTAGCCGTTATTGAGCCGACGATAGCTGCAATCGAGACCAAGAAAAAATTAATATCAGTAGCACCGACTAAAGCGCCAACGGCTAAGAGAATCGTAGCTGCAGGAATAAATAGACCAATAATAAAAAAACACTCAATAAAGGTCACAAAAAACACCAGTACAATAGCCCATGTCTGGTGTTCTTCCATAAAGTCGATTATCCAGTCGATGAACTGAAACATACATTACACCACTAAAATGCCTGGCAGCATATAGAGAGGGGGCCAAATAATTGCAGAACAAAAATTGGCAATTTGAAATTTAAGCAAGGGAACTTTGAGAAAACCGGCCACGGTAGGCACAGTAGAGCGCAGTGGTCCCATAAAACGGCCTAGAAAAACGGCATAGGCACCGTATTTTCTAAATAATAAATGAGCACGTAAGATCAGATTACGGTGCTTTTGATAAATCCCTGAGCGACGTAATGTAGGACGGCTTTTTAGGCCAATATAGTAAGAGACATTATCCCCTAAAAAACAACCCACTGAAGCCCCAATCATTACGGGCATCATGCCCAGGGCGTCAGCGCCGACTAAGGCACCGGTAGCAATTAAAATGACAGTGGCTGGCATAATCAGGCCAATCACAAACAAGGACTCTAGAAAAGCCATAAGCCCTATCAGGGGAGGCGCCCAAGACTCATTTTCAGAAATAAAATTTAAGAAAAGGTCTATATACTCTTGCATTATTTACCTTGAGTAATAACGTCTGCTAATTTCTTGAATTAAGGCAGAGGCCGCAGCCGGTTTTGTAGAGGGAGGCATTTCAGTGACTCCTGAGTCACCAAATAAAACAAAACGAGTGACATCTTGGTCCATTACTTCCTGTGCAAGATTGCCAACGATCAAAGGAAGCTTTTTACGTTGTCGTTTGGCTTCGGCATACTCATAGAGATTATCTGTTTCAGCAGCAAAACCGATAGGCCATGGACCGTTTTCCATGGCGGCGACTTCCGCCAGAATATCAGGGTTTGGTGCAAACTCTAACGGTGGAAAGCCATCACCCTCAGTTTTTTTGATTTTACTACTTACGCTGTTTTTAATATACCAATCGGCAACCGCTGCCACTGAGATAAAGAGGTGATTATGTGGTGCTTCGGCCATGACCTCTTGGTGCATCTCCCGTGCTGAACGTACTGAGACGAAGCTCACACCGTATGGCCTAGCTAGTGCTGTTGGACCAGAAATAAGGGTGACCTCAGCGCCAGCGCGTTGGGCAGCAGTAGCTATGGCATAACCAGTTTTTCCGGACGAGCGATTCGTAATCACTCGAATGGGGTCAATGGCTTCTTCTGTGGGGCCTGCTGTGATGAGAAGATTTAAACCTTGTAGTAGCTTTGGAGTAAAGAAGCTGATGCATTCTTCCACTAGTTCTGGAACCTCAAGTAGTCTGCCAGAGCCAATCTCGCCACATGCTTGCTCGCCCTCGGCAGGGCCCCAGACCTTAATGCCATCAGCTATTAAGGTATTGAGATTGCGTTGAGTGGCTGGGTGCGCCCACATTTCACGGTTCATTGCTGGAGCAATAATGAGTGGGCAAGCGCCACGCGCTAAGCAAATGGTAGAGAGTAAATCATCAGCTTGGCCATGGGCTAACTTAGCCATGAAGTCTGCTGTGCAGGGAGCAATTAAAATGGCATCTGCCTCACGGCTCAAATTAATATGAGCCATGCTGTTATCCATCGTTGGATCGAGGGTTTCCCTATAAACATGCTTGCCGGAGAGGGCTTGCATGGTAGTGGGAGTGATAAAGGCGCAGGCTGCATCGGTCATCACGATCTGTACTGAAGCGCCTTGATCTTGGAGACGGCGTGTTAATTCAGCGCTTTTATAGCAGGCAATGCCTCCTGTCAGTCCAAGCACGATACGCTTGCCGCTAAGCAATTGTGCCATGTTTTATCTCCCTCTATGATCTTATGGGTGGGTGCTTTGTCGCTTTTCCTGACGAATTCGGATGATTTCATCCAGAATCAGGAGGGCTGCACCAACAGTAATAAAGCAGTCTGCCAGATTAAAGGCTGGGAAATAGTGAACATCCCAGTAAAATAGTAAAAAATCGATGACATGACCAAGTAATAATCTATCAATTAGATTACCTAGTGCACCAGCAAGAATCAAGCTAAGCGATAAGCAAAATAGCTTTTTTCGTGGATTGCGTCGCAGTAGTATAAGAATTACGATACTGGCGATAATGCTTAATCCGGCAAAAAACCAACGCTGCCAACCGCCATGATCTGCTAGAAAACTAAAAGCTGCTCCGGTGTTATAAACCAGAATAAAGTCAAAGAATGGCAAGACATTAAGTCGTTCAGCAAACTGAAAGTTTAGTTCAAAATACCATTTAGTGATTTGATCAGCAACAATCAGGATAACGGCTAAAAGCAACCAGCGGCTATAAGGGATAGCCGCTTTGTTGTCATGTGCCGAAGTCAATTTTGCTTTCGCTGCCTGATTAGGCATAGTGACGATCCTCGCCATCGGCATAGAGGTTGTCTACACAGCGACCACAAATGCCGGGGTGCTCAGGCTGTTGATTTACATCTTCACGATAGTGCCAGCAACGCTCACATTTTTCATGTTCGGAAGCGTTGATTTCAAAACGTGGTCCTTCGCTCTCTGTGCTGCCTTTTTCCTCATGTAGTGTTGCACGCGAGACGATAAAGACAAACTTCAGGTCATCATCTAGGCTGTTTAATAACTCAAAGTCACGACCACTTGCAAAGACATCAACCTCGGCCTGTAACGCAGAGCCAATTTTCCCCTCACTACGAATATCTTCTAGCTCTTTATTGAGCTGTGCACGAATAGCCAAGATGCGTGACCACTTCTCAAGTAAGTCCTCAGCACTATCAATGGTTGGCAGTTCTTCATAAAGCTCGGTAAAGATAGTTAAACCATTGGCTAATGGTGTGTTCTTTAGGAAGGTGCGACGCATCTCGGTCCAAGCTTCTTCTCCTGTAAAGGAGAGGATAGGAGCTAATAACTTCACCAATGCCATGGTGATATGGTAGAGCGCAGTCTGTGCAGAACGGCGTGCTAGGCTATTTTTCTCGGTGGTGTAAAGACGATCTTTGAGGATGTCCAGATAGAAAGCACCTAAGTCTTCAGAGCAGTAAATCTGTAATCGGTGAATTGCCGGATGAAATTCGTATTTTTCATAGAGCGACTGAATGTGCTGCTGCATATTGGCAATCGCAGCAATTGCATAGCGATCTACTTCAAACATCTGCTCTGTATCGACTAAGTCTTTACTCGCATCAAAATCACTTAAATTACCTAATAAGAAGCACAGCGTATTACGAATACGTCGGTAGCTTTCTACGACGCGTTTCAAAATTTGATCAGAAATCGATAGCTCACCAGAATAGTCGGTCGCTGCTGTCCATAAGCGAATAATTTCTGCGCCTAGGCTATCAGAAATCTTTTGAGGAGCAATTACATTGCCCATCGACTTACTCATTTTTCGACCGTTACCATCAACCACAAAACCATGAGTCAGAAGACCATTGTAAGGAGGGCGGCCATAAAGCATGGAGGAGGTGAGTAGTGAAGAGTGGAACCAACCACGGTGTTGATCTGAACCCTCTAGGTATAGATCAGCTGGCCAACGTAAGTCATCGGCGTGAGAGCCTTTGAACTCGTGGTCTTGACCGCCCAAAACGTGTACATGTGTGGTACCTGAGTCAAACCAGACGTCTAGGGTGTCGCGGTTTTTTTCGTACTGATCGGCTTCATCACCTAGGAAATCGCTGGGCTCTACCGATTGCCATGCCTCAATGCCTTCTTTTTCAACGAGTTTGGCAATTTCTTCGAGTAGCTCAGCTGTGCGTGGATGTAGCTCACCGCTTTCCTTGTGTACAAAGAAAGCCATAGGTACACCCCATTGGCGCTGACGTGACAAAGTCCAGTCAGGACGGTTAGCAATCATACTGTGTAGGCGTGCACGACCCCAAGCGGGATAAAAGCTAGTATTTTCAACGCCTTCTAGAGCAACTTCACGTAAAGTGCGATCGCTGTCATTAGGCGTTTTGTCCATGCCGGCAAACCATTGGCTAGTGGCACGGTAAATAACTGGCGTTTTGTGACGCCAGCAGTGCATGTAGCTGTGGTTTAGCTTTTCTAGTTTGATTAAATTACCGCTCGATTGTAGCGCTTCTACAATTTTAGGATTAGCATCCCAGATTTTGAGGCCACCGAATAGTGGCAAGCTAGAAGCGTAAACACCATTACCCATCACTGGGTTTAGGATGTCATCATCACTTAAGCCGTATTCCTTACACGTCATAAAGTCCTCTACACCATAAGCGGGCGAAGAGTGAACAATACCGGTACCGGCATCGACGGTGACGTAGTCGGCTAAATTGACCTTAGAGAGACGGGCATAGCCTTCATCAACATTTGCGAGTGGGTGATGAAAACCTAGTCCCTCAAGTGCTTGACCTAAACAAGTAGCAATTACTTCACCTGTGAGTCCATAAGCTTCAAGGCAGGCTTCATAGCGGTCTTTGGCTAAGAGTAGTAACTCACCAGCCGCTGGTGCCGGGCTAACCTTAACTAATACATACTCAAGTTCGGGATGTATATTTAGTGCTTGGTTAGCTGGCAGTGTCCAAGGGGTAGTGGTCCAGATGACAATAGCACCATCGGCCACTGAGTCAAGATTAAAAGCCTTAGCGAGCTCGTCCTTTTCAGCAAAAGGGAAAGCTACATCCACTGCGGGGTCAACACGATCCTGATATTCTACCTCAGCTTCGGCCAAAGCAGAGCCACAGTCAAAGCACCAGTTAACTGGTTTTAGGCCACGGAAAATATAGCCTTTGTCGAGCATTTTAGCCAAGGCGCGAATTTCGTCAGCTTCGTTTTGAAAGTTTAAGGTGAGATAAGGGTCATTCCATTGACCCAGCACGCCAAGACGAATAAAGTCTTCGCGTTGATTGTCAATTTGTTCCATCGCGTAGGCGCGAGCTTTGGACATGACCTCTTTAGTCGGGAGGTTTTTACCGTATTTCTTCTCGATTTGAATTTCGATCGGCATGCCGTGGCAGTCCCAGCCGGGTACATAGGGTGCATCAAAGCCAGCCATATTGCGGCTTTTTAAGATGATGTCTTTTAAGACTTTGTTCACCGCGTGACCGATGTGAATGTCGCCATTAGCATAGGGAGGGCCATCGTGCAAAATAAACTTGGGTCTGCCTTTAGAGGCTTCACGAATGGCTTCGTAGACTTTATTTTCTTGCCACTCCTTGATCCACACGGGTTCACGTTTGGCTAAGTTACCACGCATCGGGAACTGTGTTTCTGGGAGGTTTAAAGTATTTTTATAGTCCATGCTGATCAAAATATGTTCGAGCAGTGTCCAAGTCGTTATTCATGGCACTGACTAAGGTTTCTAAATCGGGGAATTTTTCTTCGTCCCTCACGTACTGCAGGAACTCGACAGTTACTAGTTTACCGTAAGCATCTATATTTGTATCCAATAGATGGACTTCAAGCAGTACTTCGCCATTTTTATCGACGGTGGGTCTTACCCCAAGGCTTGCAATGCCGGCAATGGCGGGCTTTGTGTCAACTAAGCCGCAATGGTGCTCAGAGGCAGCGGTTTCTGGAGATAAGCCGCGAACCTTGACCACATAAATACCGGAGCGAATCGCACAATGTGGCATAACCTTAATGTTTAAGGTCGGATAACCTAGGGTTCGGCCCAGTTTTTTGCCATGCTGTACACGTCCTGTAATACTGTAGTTACGGCCTAGATAACGAGTAGCCGAGACGATATCTCCAAAGGATAGTGCATTACGTAATTCGGTGCTGGAAAAGCGGTTGCCTTGATTGTCATTAACATCTTCGATGTGCTCAACCTCAAAGCCATACTTTTCACCATAAGCGTG
>JAAYRZ010000034.1 GCA_012518515.1 Alcaligenaceae bacterium | reverse complement strand
GTCTATTTTTATGATGGGGTGATGGAGCGTTTAGAGCCAAGACTTTGTCCTGCTGGGATTCGCCGTTTTCCTGTTAGTGGGCTTCTGTTTGCAAATCGAGTTGAGCTGCCTGAATACACTAGCCAACTTATTCAAACTAAGTTATCAGATGAGGAGTATGGGCGTTATCTAGACCTAATTGAGGAATTGGATCTAGAGATTGATAATAAGCTACTTGGTCATTCCAATAATATTCAAAAAGGTATGGAGTTGCAGTGTGAGCTAGTTCATCACGGCATTTACTGTGGCTCTTCAGCTGCCGTTCAGAACCATCAAGTTCCTGAGTTTACAGCAGGAGCTACTGCATGGGAGTTATTGTTTCAGATGGGTAGTGACGATGATAACGATGTGCACTGGGCGGAGGATGGGCGTCTGTATTTCTGGATACGGAGTGAGGACTTGATTGCTAGACGTTTTGAGAGGGCGTGGCAGATTTTACAATCGTATTAATTTGCTGCCCTAGCAATAATTCTTAGGGTAATCAACAGTTTAAAGAGGGCTTCACTGTATTGTATGGTAATTGAAGCATAAAGCTTTATTACCCTTTTTAGAGTGCTGATCCTATGTCTAACATCATACATCGTAGTTTACGCAGTGTACCTCGTCAGGCATCCCGAGCCCAGGGAGCTTATGTTTATGATACTGAGGGCAAAGCCTATCTTGATGGGAGTGGTGGTGCCGCGGTGACCTCTATTGGTTACAGTCACTCTAAGGTGCTGGCGGCGATGCAAAAGCAAATGAATGAGATCGCCTATGTGCATAGCAGTTTTTTTACTACTGAGGTCGCCGAACAACTAGCAGATTTTCTGACCGAGCGGGCTCCCGGTGATTTGGATTATTGTTATTTTCTTTCTGGTGGTTCCGAAGCGATAGAGACTGCACTGAAAATGGCACGCCAGTATTTTGTAGAAATAGGGAAGCCGGAAAAAAAAGTATTTTATAGCTCGTGAGCAAAGCTACCATGGCAATACGTTAGGTGCGCTCGCTATTGGGGGTAATAAATGGCGTAAAGCACAATTTGCTCCCTTATTAATAGATGTGGGGCGAGTGAGCGCATGTTATGAGTATCGTGGTCGCAAAGCACAAGAAAGTCAGGAACAGTACACGCAGCGTTTGCTACAAGAATTAGAAGACAAAATTACCGAGTTAGGCGCTGAAAATGTCATTGCCTTTGTCGCTGAAACCATTGTTGGTGCGACGGCAGGTGTGGTGCCACCAACTCCTGGGTATTTTAAGGGAGTGCGTGATATTTGCGATCGTCACGGTATTCTCCTGATTAGTGATGAGGTGATGTCAGGCATGGGGCGCACAGGCAGTTTTTTAGCCATAGAGCAAGAGGAGGTGGTGCCTGATTTAGTAGCGATTGCCAAGGGTCTTGGCGGTGGCTATCAGCCAATAGGTGCCGTGCTTGCACGTGAGTTTATCGTGGAGACGTTCCGTTCAGGTAGTGGTCTATTTCAACATGGTCATACTTATATTGGACATGCAACGGCTTGTGCAGCAGCACTGGCAGTACAGCAAGTGATTGTTGAGGAAAAGCTACTAGAGCAGGTGCAGGAGTTGAGTCCTTTGCTTGAAAACTTATTAAAAGAGCGCTTGGGTTCCTTGCCTTATGTGGGGGATGTGCGTGGTCGAGGTTATTTCTGGGGAGTGGAGCTCGTTGAAGATAAAGGCACTAAGCGGACCTTTGAGCCTGAACTCAAGATTGCCGCCCATATTAAGTCTGCAGCTATGGAAGCAGGTCTTATGATTTATCCCAGTAGTGGGACGGTGGATGGCCTTTATGGTGACCATATACTGATTGCACCGCCACTTATTTGTGCCGAAAAAGAATTGAATTTATTAGTTGATCGTCTTGAGACAGCTGTGACTCAAGTGATGGGAAATATTTTATAAGGATAAGAATGGCTATAGATAGATTTCCGCCAATAGTGCCGGAGAGTTGGAGTGACGAGCAACGTGCTGCCGCTCAGGAAATAATTGACGGCCCCAGAAAAGCACTACTTTCACCTTTTATACCCATGCTCCGGAGTCCGGAGTTACTGACGCATGCTCAGCGCATGGGGGAGTACTTACGCTACCGTAGTGCTGTAGGATTACGAATTTCAGAGTGGGTTATTTTAATTGTGGCTCAGCATTGGGGTCAACCGGTGGAGTGGGCTATTCATTGCCCAATTGCTTTGCGTGAGGGTGTTTCTGAGAAGGCGGTAAAGGCTTTAGCTTCAGGGCGATATCCTGAAGAGATGAGTGATGATGAAAAAGTGGCCTACCACTTTAGTACAGAATTGCTTAAGGAGCGTTGTGTTAGTGACGTGACTTGGGCAGAAGCCATCAACTGCTTCGGAGAGCAGGGAGTGATGGATTTAATTGGCATTAATGGCTATTACGCCATGCTGGCAATGACAATGAATGCGTGTCGTACAGCAGTGCCTAATGAGGTGAGTCTACCGTTGGAGCGAACAATTTACTAAAACAGCATCAAGGCTTGGCTCGATTAGCTAATTATTTTTATAACGACCAATAATGGAAGAGGAAGACGAATGCGTAGATTATCTAAAAAACTAAAACTAGGATTAAGTGCTGCTGGTTTAATGGCTTATGCAGTTGCTGGCTCGGTGCCTGTTGCACAGGCACAAAATAAGTTTGTCAGTATGGGAACCGGTGGCGTTACCGGTGTTTACTATGCCGCAGGCGGTGCAGTTTGTCGAATTGCGAATCGTGAAGCAGCGATTAATGGCTTTCGCTGTTCGGTGGAGTCGACTGGAGGTTCAGTCTTTAACGTGAATACATTGAAAGCGGGTGAGCTTGATTTTGCCTTTGCTCAATCTGACGTGGCTTACGCCGCTTACCACGGTGAGGGAAATTTTGAAGG
>JAAYRZ010000033.1 GCA_012518515.1 Alcaligenaceae bacterium | reverse complement strand
TTGATTCGTGAAACATTACAATAGTTAAAGCTTAGGCTGCGACTAAGAGATTACGTAGGAATCTGGCAGCTTCTGCGATTTCTCCACTGCACAAACCGATAGGTCCGATTTGATTAAGTGTCAGTAAATCGGCTGCAGCGCCATGTAGCCATACACCACCGGCAACGGCTTCATCGGCGGGCAGTCCTTGAGCGAGGAGGCTGACTATCATGCCACTTAAAACATCTCCGCTACCAGCAGTCGCAAGCCCAGGATTACCGCTTTGGTTGATAACTAATTCTTCATCAGGAGCGGCAATCACGCTTTGGTGGCCTTTTAACACGATTCTGCTAAAGTACTTTTCTGAAAGTTCAAGTGCAGCTTCTTCGCGATTGGCCTGGATCTCTTCGGTGCTATAACCGAGTAAGCGGGCGGCTTCACTTGGATGGGGGGTTAGTATGGCAGGGATTAGTCTGGCGGCTAGGTGATCAATGAGTTCAGGATGTTGACTCAGTATATTTAATGCGTCGGCATCTATTAATAACGGCTTTTGTGTTTCATGCTGTAGTAGGTTCAGCAAAACATCGTAGGCAGCACGGGATTGGCCCATACCACAGCCCACGGCCCAGTGTGTAATGTCTTTTTTATCTAATAGATTGTTTGCCGTATCGAGCATGAGCTCAGCTCGGTCAAAGATATAAGGTACTGGTAATTGATCCTGACAAAAGCCGAGATAAAGCTTGCCGCAACCAGTAAATAAAGCTGCCGTACCGGCTAATACGATGGCGCCACTCATGCCACGGCAACTGCCGATGATACCCACGGTTCCAAAGCTACCTTTATGACTGTCTAGCGCTCGCTCTTGCAGTAGCCCAGGAAAGTACTGTCGGCAATGATCAAGCCATTCTTCAGTTAGGTTGTCACTCACTTCAAACGTTATCATTGCTTTATCTCCTATATGCCTTGGAAAATTATACTGCGTTTACACCAGGGCCTTCTATACGACTTCGTCCCGCACTCATTGGTATGACCTGAATATGGGTACTGATTCTTTCTTTTAAGGCGGGAACATGGGAAATAATGCCAATTGTTTTACCGCTTTGGTGTAAGTTAGCTAGGGAACTCAGAGCAATATCCAGACTGTCTTCATCTAAGGTGCCAAAACCTTCATCTAAAAATAAGGATTCAAGTCTCATATTGCCTGCTACCATTTGTGAGAGACCAAGGGCTAGGGCCAGACTGACGATAAAGCTTTCACCACCGGAGAGATTTTTGACGGAGCGTATTTCGCCGCCTTGATAATGGTCTTCTACCGCTAGTTCTAGTTTGCTTGTGGCTTTATGATCTATGCGCAAGGCGTAGCGATCACTCATTTGTGCTAGCTGTAGGTTGGCGTAGTGGAGTACGAGCTCAAAGGTCAGACTCTGGGCAAAATTACGATATTTTTTTCCATCAGCTGAACCAATTAACTCGTGCAACATACGCCAGCGATTTGTCTCTTTTTCTTGCGCTTGAATTCGTTGGTTTTGCTCTGCCAATCTGCTTAAGGCATCTCGATGATTGCTCAGTTTCTCACTGTCTCTCCCTCTACTTGCGTGGAGTTCAGCCTTTTGTCGTTCTAATTCTTCGAGTTCTGAGCGACAGAGTTCTAAAGCTTTGGGTGTGGTTGATTGTTGCTGTTGGGCTAACTCGTTCAAGTTGTTGTTGACTTCCTTTAGACGCTCAGTCAGTGTGTTTTTTTGTTCTTTAATGTCTTGTTGTCTTTGCTCTAAGGCGAGTCGTTTTTCCTCTTCTAAACAAGCCTCTAAAAAGTGTTGTTCGTTTTCAAACTGTTGTTTGCTTAACTGACGCTTAAACTCAGGCTCTAAC
>JAAYRZ010000240.1 GCA_012518515.1 Alcaligenaceae bacterium | reverse complement strand
TTATGGTAAGACAAATGGAATCAACACCCCAAGGGGTTCCTCTAGAGGTGTATTGCTTTACCGATACGACAGTCTGGGCTGAGTACGAAGGGATACAGAGCGATATATTTGACCATATTTTTGCGGTGGCGCATATCTTCGGTTTACGGGTGTTTCAGGCACCGTCCGGCTATGATTGGCGTCAGGCCGCCGAGGTCGCTTTGAAACAATCACAGGCCGATGAGGCGAAAGCTCAGCAGTCGCTTGCCGAGTCTTGTCAGTCAGCACCGAAGCCTTAAATTATCTTTAGTGATTCGTCTTTTATGATGGGTGCCGGGGAGTGATTTCCCGGCATTTTTCTTTGTTGCGGCAGTTGAATGGCTTGCTTATATTAGCCTTCCCTAAGGGTAACTGGGACAAATACTAGCTTGTTATAAAAAAACGAGCATTGTACAGTAACACTTTGTCGGATTTTGAATTAAACAAAAAAGGGGGATCATGATTATACGAGTCATTGATTCGATAAATGAAGTGATCGGCAAGGTGATCTCATTAATTGCCATTGTTTTTGCGCTCATTATCATTTACGAAGTATTTATGCGCTATGCCTTGCATCAACCGACCCGTTGGGCTTTTGATGTGACCAAACAGCTCTATGGTTTTTACTTCATGATGCTGGGTGCTTATGCCCTTAAGCATCAATCTCACGTGCGGGTTGACTTGCTGGTTCAACACTTGTCACCTAAGGCACAAAAGTGGGTCGATATTGCCGGATACCTTATCTTTTTCTTTCCTTTTAGTTGGATTTTTGTGACGCGTAGCTATGATTTCGCGATGCGTTCTTTAGCTCAAGCTGAAACCACTTATGGTGCGGTCCAGCTGCCGGTTTATCCACTAAAAATATCAATGGTTGTTGCCGCTGTCCTCTTGCTTCTCCAAGGGGTAGCTGAAGTGCTTCGCCTGCTACTTAAAAAGGACGCTTAGTATTATGTCAGGTGAGTATATCGCATTAATTATGGGTGGCCTGCTCTTAGTGGGTCTATTTATGGGACACCCGTTAGCCTTTGTTTTAGGTGGGGTCGCCGTTTTAGGTGCCTTTATTGCCGGCAAGCCGATGGTCTTGGGTATCGTGATCAATCGTATCTATGGGGATGTGCTTGATAACTATACCTTGATTGCTATTCCTTTATTTATCTTGATGGCACGGTTCCTGTCGGACTCCGAAGTCACGGATAAGATGTTCGAGGCATTGCGACATTTACTATCACGAGTGCGTGGCGGTTTAGCCTTAGCGGTGGTTTTCCTATCCATGTTGTTGGCCGCGACCACCGGTATTATTGGGGCCTCAATCACTGTGACCGGCATGATGGCGTTACGGCCGATGCTTAAGTACGGTTATAGTCCTCGACTAACCACCGGTGTGATCGCTGCTTCAGGCTGTCTGGGCATTTTGATTCCGCCATCAATTATGTTGATTTTGATGGCCAGTTATTCGCCATTATCTATCGGTGAGTTATTTGCCGGTGCCTTAATACCCGGCGTGTTACTCGGTCTTCTGTATGCGGCGTGGGTCGTGTTCGTGGCTTGGCGTGATCCGGCCAGCGCGCCTTCGGTTGAGCCTGATGAGCAGATTAGTCGAGCTGAATTAACCAAAATGCTAATTATTGAGGCGGTGCCGCCAATCTTGTTGATCCTCGGTATTTTGGGTTCTATGTTGGTGGGTATTGCCACCGCGACTGAGGCTTCGGCCATTGGTTGTTTATTATCCTTTATTTTTGTTGTACTACGTGGCAAGTTTCAATGGCGTACTTTCTTGAGTGCGCTTTATGAGACCGGCCGTACCTCGGCGATGATTTTATTCATCGTGGTGGGGGCGACTGCCTTTACCGGCGTATTTAATATCACCGGGGGGTTAAGTGCGGTACAAGAATTGATGCGCGGACTTGATATGGCACCGTGGGCGCTGATTTTGGTCATGCTGTTTATCGTGTTTGTGCTTGGTTGTTTCTTGGATTGGACCGGTATTGTTTTATTATCATTCCCGATTTTATTACCGTTGATTCAGGAAATGGGTATTAGCTTGCTGTGGTTCGTGGTCTTGGTTGCTGTGCTTTTACAGACCTCATTCCTGACGCCACCATTTGGTTATGCTTTGTTTTACCTAAGGGCAATTACGCCTAAATCCATCCCGACCATTGAAATTATTAAGGGGGTGATTCCCTTCATTTTCTTGGTTGTTGTTATGTGTATCTTAATCGCCATCTTCCCAGCGTTAATCACTTGGTTACCTGAAGTGTTATACGGGACTTAATTGACAAGGAGACAATATGTCATTAATTAAAAAAACAGTACACGTTTTAGTTGGAACTGCCATTTTCGGTACCATGGGCCTTGCTCAGGCAGCACCTAAAAAATGGACCATGACCAGTACGTGGCCGGCTTCAATCGAATTAATTGAAGCGGATAAAAAATGGGTGGAATTAGTCAATAAACTCGCCGGAGATGAATTACAGATTGATTTCTATGAGGGCGGTGCGTTGGTGCCGAGTGGAGAGGTCTTTGGTGCGGTTGAGTCCGGGACGATTGAGGCCGGCGGTGACTGGCCCGGTTACTGGGCCGGTCGTAACCCGGCGTTCTCGCCATTAGCGACTCATAGTAGTTTATTTAACGCTATTGATTATGCCAACTGGATCCGTGAGTGGGGCGGTGCCGAGATTTACAATGAGATTTTCGGTAAATACGGCATGGTGTACTTGCCATTCAGTATCACGAATAACGAATCAGGTTTCCATACCGTGGATCCGGTTCGCAACCTTGAAGAGCTCAAGGGTAAGCGTTTACGTCTATCCGGCTTAGAACAGGGTCAGGTTCTGGAGAAGATTGGCGGTACTCAGGTTTCTATGGCCGGTCAAGAGCTTTATCAATCGCTTGAGCGTGGCGTAATTGACGGTGCCGAGTTTTCAACTCCAAATGTCGATGTATCCGCCGGCTTACACCAAGTGACTAAGCATTGGAGTACCCCGGGTTGGCACCAATCGGCCTCGGTTTTCGGCGTGATGATCAACAAAAAAGCTTGGGATGCTTTGAGTCCTGAAACTCAAGAAAAGCTCAAAATTGCAGCGGATGCGACCATGATGTGGGGTATCACTAATTCTGAAAAGCAAGCCACTAAGGGGGTGCGTACCTTCCAAGATGCCGGTGTTGAAATTCATCGTTTTAGCGAAGAAGACTTACAAAAGATTCAAGAGGTCACGAACGAAGTGATGGTGAACGTGGCGTGTAGTCATCCGGATGCGGCTAAGGTCTATGCCAGTCAGTTAGAGTATCTTAACGATTATAAAGACTGGCGCGAGATGTCTAAACCGTATAATCTAGGTCGCGCCATTGATGGTCCTGATTTGGAAAAAATCAAAGCGTGTGCCGAGTAGTAGTTCTTCAGCCTTAAGCTTAGATTGATTAGTCATTAAAGCACCTCTTGCAGGTGCTTTAATGCTTTAGGCCTTAAGTCGTTGAGTGGGTTTGCTCTTAGCGTCTATCCTCATTTTTATTTGCAAATAATTTGCTCCCGCCCCGAAAAAGACAGCCGCTCGCCTTGTACAATAAGAACCATGTTTTTTAGTCTACTGTTCTTTGTTTTTAGTCATTCAAGGTTTGTCACATGCTATATCGCCTGTTAGTCCATTTGCGTAAGCCCAGCAATCAATTATGGTTATTGCCCGCAGCGGGAGCGTTGCTGGCGGTGATTTTTGCCTTTGCCGCGTCGTGGGTTAATGTCTTTGTGCCGCCGAGTTTTTTACCGGATATTAATCTGGAGACCTTGGAAAGTCTATTGGATGTGATTGCTTCCAGCATGCTGGCAGTTAGTACTTTTTCTTTATCCATTATGGTTTCGGCCTTTGCCTCAGCCTCCAATAGTGCCACGCCACGAGCAACCGAATTGGTAATGAAGTGATGATAATACACGCATGGCGATTGCGAGTTTTATTTCAGCTTTTATTTATGCGATTATTGCCAAAATCGCTTTAGGTCTGGGCTATTACGGACAAAATGGTCGTTTTGCCTTATTTATCGGCACGATTTTAGTGCTTATTTACCTGATCGTGACCTTGATTCGTTGGGTACACACCTTATCGCAATTAGGGCGCCTCGAAAACACCTTAACTAAAATCAAAAAGGCGACCGAAAAGAGCTTATTACAAGCTCGAAGTCAAGCGGATATGGGAGCCGCTTGGCAGGGCCGAGTCGATCAGCAGGCGCATCAGTTGAGGCTTGATCATAGCGGCTTCTTGACGCATATTGATATGGCCGGTTTACAAAGACGAGCGGAAGAAAGTGATTGCTATGTGCATATTGCTGTTCGTCCGGGCGAGATGATTTTACCTAGCACTGTTTTGGCTTATGTGCAGCTCAAGGCAGAGGATCAGGAGACAGGACCAAAAGAGCGGCTTGATTGCGTCAACGGCATGGCTAATTGCTTTGTTTTGGATGTCGCCCGCAGCTTTGATCAGGATCCGGCCTGGGGTCTGATTGTTTTAAGTGAAGCCGGGCAGCGAGCCTTGTCCGCAGCGATTAATGACCCGGGAACAGTGATTCGGGTGATGAATGATATGTTGGCGCTATTTATCGATGCCTTGCCACCGGCAGAGGACGAGGACAGTCAGCCTCTGTATGAGCGTTTGTCTATCGTGCCGATTAACTATGCAGAGTGGGTAGAAGACGCCTTTTTGCCATTAGTGCGCGATGGCGCCGGCCTGATTGAGGTCAACCTGATTATGCAAAAGGTCTTAGCTGGTATTGCACAGCATGCGCCGGAGAGCGGTGTTCGGGAAGCGGCTAGACAGGTCGCTGAGTTGGCCCTTGAGCGAGCACAAAAGACCTTAGCCTTTGAGTCGGATCAGCAGCGCCTTGAGACTAAGCACAAGGCCTTATTCAGTTAATTCTTTAATAGCTCACTGCTATTCACCATAGCGACGTCCGCAACACCGGGGCTGCGGACGCTGTGGAAAATTGGTGCTTAGCCTGTCTTCAGTGAGCACCAAAAGCACTATAAACTCGGCATCGAGAATTGTGCCCCTTCTCGAATCGCGGCACTGGGCCAACGTTGGGTGATGGTCTTACGGCGAGTAAAGAAGCGCACACCGTCAGGACCATACATAAATAAATCACCAAATAAAGAGCGCTTCCAACCTCCGAAGCTCTGGTAGGCGACCGGTACCGGCAGAGGAATATTGATTCCGACCATGCCGACTTTAATATTGTCAGAGAAGTATCGCGCCGCTTCACCATCGCGGGTGTAAATGCAGGTGCCGTTGCCGTATTCATGATCGTTAATCAGTTGCATGGCTTCTTCCATGGTATTGACACGCATCACTTGTAGGACCGGACCGAATATCTCCGCTTTATAACTGTCCATTTCTTTGCTGACATGATCCAAGAGTGTCGCTCCGACAAAGAAGCCGTTCTCATAGCCTTCAGGCTTGGTTTCCGTGCCGTCAACGACTAGCGTGGCGCCTTGTTCGACGCAATGGCGGATATGGGAGATGACCTTGTCTTTGTGTTCGGCAGTAATTACCGGACCAAAGTCATTATTGGCATCATGGTGGACGCCGACGGTTAATTTGCCCATGGCTTCTGTTAATTGAGCCACCATCTTGTCGGCAATTTCATCGCCCACAGCGACGGCGACTGATAAAGCCATGCAGCGCTCACCGGATGAGCCAAAGGCAGCGCCCAATAAGGAATTTACCACATTATCCAGATCAGCATCTGGCATCACGATGGCGTGATTTTTGGCACCGCCCAGGGCTTGACAACGTTTGCCGTGGGCGGTGGCTTTGCTGTAGATATATTCGGCAATTGGTGTAGAACCGACAAAACTGATGGCTTCAACGTCTTGATGTTGCAGTAGCGCATCTACCGTCTCTTTGCCGCCATTGACCAGATTGAGGACACCGTCCGGTAGACCGGCTTCTTTCATTAGCCGAACAACAAAAAGGGTGGCGCTGGGATCCCGTTCAGAGGGTTTTAAGACAAAGGTATTACCGCAGGCGATGGCCATCGGGAACATCCATAACGGCACCATCACCGGGAAGTTAAAGGGGGTAATGCCCGCCACCACACCCAGCGGATGGAACTGACTCCAAGAGTCAATATCGGAACCGACATTGCGACTATGCTCGCCTTTGAGGAGCTCGGGAATGCCGCAAGCAAACTCGACATTTTCAATGGCGCGTTGTAATTCGCCACGGGCATCGTGCACGATCTTGCCATGTTCCTCACCAATTAAGCGGCAAATCTCATCGGCATGTTGCTCAAGTAAGGCTTTAAACTTGAACATAACACGCGCTCTTTGTAATGGTGGGGTCTTGCTCCACGCAGGAAAAGCGGTTTTGGCTGCAGCAACCGCCTCATCAATGGTGCCGGCATCACCCAGTAAAACTTCTTTGCTGACAATGCCTTTGGCTGGGTTATAAACTGCTTGGGTTCTGGTGCCATCGCTGATGACTTGACCGTTAATGTAGTGACCTACGATTTGCATTGATTGCTCCTTGGCTAAAAGTGGATTTTTTACAAATGGTTTAGGCGCTTTGCCATAAGCTCTGGTAAAGGCTCAACATTTCTTCTTTAGTCGGCACCCGTGGATTGTTGTTGGGTGAGCCGGAGGCAAAGGCTTGCTCAACCATGGTGTCGAGAACCCGATCAAATTCGACTTTATCGGCGCCGAATTCCGCTAAAGTAGGCACTTTGAGCTCTTGATTTAAATCTTTTAAGAATTGAACTAACTTCATGTTGGCTTTAGCAATACCGTCATCGGCGGTCGCTACGCCTAATGCGACTGCGCACTCGGCATAGCGGGTGGCCGCGAGTGGAATTGAAAACTCGGTGACAGCGGGTAACAACATGGCATTAGAGAGGCCGTGCGGGACATGGAAAAAAGCCCCAATCGGTCGACTCATACCGTGTACCAACGCCACTGACGAGTTACTAAAGGCAATGCCGGCCAAGGTTGAGCCGAGCATCATCTGTTCGCGTGCTTTTTCATTGGTGCCGTCGTGATAGGCAGTTTTAATATTCGGTCCGATTAAGCGGAGGGCAGCGAGACATTGTTGATCACTATAGGCATTACGCTTTTGACTGACATAGGCTTCAATCGCGTGACACATCGCATCAATACCGGTATCGGCGGTTGTGCGTGGCGGCACACTGAGGGTCAGGCTGTAATCAATGACCGTGGCAACGGGCATAAAGGCCATGCCGACACAGAGAAGCTTTTCATTATTTTCTTCATCGGTAATAATCGTGAACTTAGTGGCTTCAGAACCGGTACCGGCAGTGGTGGGAATTGCAATAATCGGTAGACTTTCCTCATTGACTAAACGAGGAAATTTATAGTCGCGGATAACGCCGCCAAACTTCGCTAAAATACCGATGGCTTTGGCACTATCAATCGGGCTGCCGCCGCCCAAGGCAATAATACAATCAAAATCACCGCCTTGAATCATCGCTACCCCACCCATAATAGAACTGTCAGTGGGTTCCGGAATCGTATCATCGTAGATTTCACTGCTGAATTGCTCCGGTGCTAGGATGTCTTGAATTTTTTGCACATAGCCCAGTTGAACCATCATCTTATCAGTGACGATTAAAGGCTTTGAGACGCCGAGTGAAGCCAAGATAGCGGGTAGTTTGTCACAAGCGTTTCTGCCGACTTCCATAATACGGGGCAAGATGATGGTATTGGACATGGGTTGTCTCCTACAGGCAATTGAGTACTGTTTTAGTGATTTTGATGATTTATTGGATTTAATAACGATACATAATGTATCGTTATCGCTTATTATATAAAATAACAAGCGATAGCAGATCTAGGGTTTATCTCTAAATTACTGAGTATTACCTACGATAATCAGGAGAGAGTCAGTGCGAAGAAAAAAGGGTTCAAGTGTTGAGCGCGTGATGCAGATTATGGAAATGGTGGCTGAGGCGCCGCGACCGGTGAGTCCGGCTGAGCTTGCCACACAATTAGAGATACCCAAACCTAGTATTCATCGATTAATTAAGCAATTACAAGACGAAGGCTTTTTGACTGTCGATGTGCAGGGTGGCGTGATTTGTGGTCATCGCACACATAGATTAATGATGCGCTTATTAAAAAGTAATTTTATTTATAAAAGCGAACGGCAGGCGGTTTTACAAAAACTTTGTCACACAATCGAGGAGACGGTAGGGATTGCTTTTATCCATGATTTAGAGATTGTTTATATGGATAGGGTACTCTCCAATTGGCCTTTGCAGATTAATATACCTGAGGGGCATCAGATACCGATCTGGGCCAGTGCCAGCGGTAAATTACTGCTATCTTATTTACCGGTCGCCCAGCAAAAAAAGCTGATCGATAGTATGCCGTTACAGGTTTTGACGACCAATACCATTGTTGATAAAGACGCGTTCGTTTTGTGCCTGGAGCAAACACGGAAAAATGGCTATGGTGTCGATAATGAAGAATTTATTCCCGGGATGGTTGCTTGCTCGGTGCCGGTGCCAAATGGTGATAAGCGGCCCTTTGCGACGATTTTTACGCATGCCCCGACGGTTAGGAAGTCCTTGGATGAGCTGCTGACTTATCTGGAGGCTATGCATTTAGCGGCGGCTGAGCTCGCCGCTATTTTTGCTACCCTGGAAGATGAAATTTAGCGTGCTAAGTTTCTCAGTTCCTTGCGGATGATTTTACCGGTGGTGGTCATGGGCAGCTCATCCAGAAAGTGAATTTGTCTAGGGTATTCATGTGCCGCCACTCGGGTGCGCACATGATCTTGCAGTGCCTTTTTGAGCGCTTCACTTTCTTCGTAACCTGCTTTGAGAACCACAAAAGCCGTTACTACTTCGGTACGTTCCGGATCCGGAATGCCGATAACGGCAGCCATACTGACGGCTTCGTGACTGAGCAGACCGTCTTCAATAGGGCCGGGACCAATGCGATAACCGGCACTGGTAATCACATCGTCGTCGCGACCGACAAAAAACAGATACTCGTCTTTATCCATGAGGCCGCGGTCGCCGGTTAACAAATAATCGCCATTGAACTTGTCTTTAGTGGCTTGGGGGTCATCCCAGTAATATAAGAACATGACCGGGTCAGGTCGTAAGACGGCGATATCTCCCTCTTCACCGGCTGCTACCACCTCACCTTGGGGGTTAATAATGGCAACCCGATGGCCGGGAACCGCTTTACCCATACTGCCCGGTCTGGCGTCAAATCGGGCCGCACAACTGGAGACAATCATATTGCACTCGGTTTGACCATAAAATTCATTGATGGTGATGCCTAAATTTTCTCTTCCCCAGTCAAGCAGCTCTTTGCCTAGCGTCTCACCGCCACTGGCGATTGAGCGTAAGCTCAGTTGCGGCCATTGTTCACGTGGTTTTTCGACAAAACGCAGCATTTTAAGGGCGGTTGGGGGTAGGAAGGTGTGGGTGATTTGATGCTTGTTCATCAGTTCAAAAGCATCTTCTGCCTTGAACTTATTGGCGCGCGAAGCGACTACCGGACGGCCGTGATGCCAAGCCGGAAGCAGTAAATCCAGTAATCCGCCAATCCAAGCCCAGTCTGCCGGGGTCCAAAAGATAGCGTCATCGCTATTCATCTCGTTGTTATGAGAGGTTTCAACCCCCGGTAAGTGACCTAATAGCACGCGATGCGCATGGCAGGCGCCCTTAGGTTTGCCGGTGGTGCCGGAGGTAAAGATAATAATCGCCGGATCGTCGGCGCGTGTATTGGCTACCTCAAATTGAGTTGATTGCTTATTCAGCTCAGCCCAAAACGATCGGGCCTGCTCCGTACTTTGTGCCTGACTGATATTGAAGAGATTCTTTAAGCAGGGTATTTCAGTGCGAATGGCATCAAGTTTGGCATACCCGCCATCGTCAGTAATCAAGGTTGCAATGTTGGCGTGACTGATTCGGTAGCTCAATGCATCTAAACCGAATAGGGCAAAGAGGGGGACGGCAATGGCACCTAATTTGTAGGCGGCCAGATGCGCAATTCCGGTGGCAAGACCTTGAGTCAGTAAAATACCGACGCGATCGCCTTTTTTGACACCGGCGGCTTGTAAGGCATT
>JAAYRZ010000032.1 GCA_012518515.1 Alcaligenaceae bacterium | reverse complement strand
TATTTTGTGGGCAATGAGGCACTTGATATAGGTTGTGGCCGTGGTCGTAACGCCTTGTATTTGCACCAACATGGTTATCGTGTAGATGCCTTCGATGCTAACCCTCAGGCGATACAGATTCTCGATTACATCATTGCAGAAGAGGGGATTGACTCGATTCAGACCGCTATTAAGGACCTTAATCGTGACCCACGCATTCAGGGTCAGTATGATGTACTTGTCTGCACTGTGGTGACGATGTTCCTCGAGCCAGATACGGTGATGGCATTGATTGAGGAAATGCAAAAAGCCACTAAGCCGGGTGGTATTAATATTATCGTCGGTGCGATGAATACAGAAAAGCATCCGATGCAACCGGACTTCCGCTTTGGTTTCAAAGAAGGCGAGTTACGTGACAAGTATGCTGGATGGGAGTTCTTAAAATATAATGAAGATGTCGGAAATATGCATCGTCGAGATGTCTATGGTAATTTTGTCAGTATGCAATTTGCCACGATGATTGCTAAAAAACCGGAGTAATCTCATTAAACTGTCATTTAGTCATGGCATACTGAACGGTTTCAACTTAACTGTACTCTCTGATGATACGATATCGTAAATTTTTAGCTCCATTTGCATTGGTTACGCTCCTGACTGCTTGCGGTGAAAAGCAAGACGATCCGGAGCGAGCGCTAACTGTTATTCGTTTTAATTTTATTAATGCCTGTACTTTTTATGCAGGCAATAAAAACGCTAACTTCTGCGGTTGCGCTTTTGATCAGATGGTGGATGAGTTTGGTCAGAGTACAGTCATTAGGCTTGGTGATGTCAGTGATGAGTCCGAGCTTAGTGATCCTGAGGATGTGACGACCTTCAGAGCCATGCATGAGTATGTGGCTGGTGCGGTTGAGGGTGTCTGCAAGGATTTTGTACACAAAGAGGAGCCAAGCGACTCTGAAAATAAGACCTTTTTCCAAAAACTGATTCCTGGTAGCTAAGCTGTCTTAAATTTGTCATCACATGGTCGTGATCCTGTAAACATCGCTAGATATACTTCATTTGCTTTCCGCTTAATTTTTCTAAAGGAATCAATAATGAAGTTAAAATATACAAGCGTTTTACTCTCTACTTTATTCAGTCTTGGTGCAGTATTTGCTAGTGCTCAAGCTGCTGAACAATTTCCAGCCAATTTAGCCGGTCATTTGATTTTGGCAGGTGATACTAAAATTCAGGTGCCTGAGGATGCGCCAAATGATTTACGTGTTAATGGTAAGTTTCATGAAAAGCAGCGTATTGAGGAATTAGGCGCCATCGAGGGTAAATCTAACGGTCGTCCTACGGGTATTAACTTCCCCTTTGAAGGGCAAGCTATTCAAGGTCACTCAGGTATTGTCAATAACGGTGACGGTACTTTCTGGATTCTTACTGATAATGGCTTAGGTAATAAGCTTAATTCAAGTGATAGTGCTTTGTACTTCAATCTGTACAAAATTGATTTCGAAAAAGATCAGTGGGAGCATCAGGAAACGGTATTTCTAAAAGACCCTAACAAAAAGGTGCC
Organism: Alcaligenaceae bacterium; assembly: GCA_012518515.1. GTDB lineage: Bacteria > Pseudomonadota > Gammaproteobacteria > Burkholderiales > Burkholderiaceae_B > Oligella. The sequence goes on along the minus strand of JAAYRZ010000032.1, from coordinate 8,757 downwards.
TTTTCGTATTACGCATGAGGATACCGAAAGCCGTTACTTGACGGGCGCTGATTTTGACCCTGAAAGTTTGCAGGTGGTAGGTGATAATTTCTGGATTGGTGAGGAATTTGGTCCTTTCCTGATGAAACTAGATCGTGAAGGTAAGGTTGTCGAGATTTTTGAAACCGAGGTTGATGACAAAGTAGTTAAGTCACCTGATTATCCGGGTATGACTCTGCCTGGTCGTCCTGATGGCGAGATGCCAGTTTTTGAGGTGCGTCGTTCTAAAGGCTTTGAAGGTATGGCTTTATCTGATGATGGCAAAACCTTATATCCTTTATTAGAGGGTGTGTTGTGGGATGCCGAGAAAAAAGCCTATGAGGAATTTGAAGGCAAGCCTGTATTACGTATTTTGGCCTTTGATGTGGCTGAGGAAAAGTACACTGGTAAGTCTTGGCTCTACCCATTAGAAGATGGTAGTCACTCCATTGGTGACTTTAATATGATTGATGAGCGCTATGGCTTGATTATTGAGCGTGATGATACCGAGGGTACGGCTGATAAGGCATGTAAAGAGGGTGATGATGTGACTGGCTGCTTTGATAATGTGGCTAATTTTAAGCGTGTGTACAAAATCGAGCTTAACCCTGAGCAGCAAATGGTGCGTAAAGTGGGTTACATTGATCTCATGGATATACAGGATCCAGATAATCTTTCTAAAGTAGATCTAATTGACGGTAAGTTTCAATTCCCGTTTTTTACCATTGAAAACGTGGATGTGGTTGCTGACCGTTATATCGTTGTAGGTAACGATAATAACTATCCTAAATCCAGTAGTCGTGAACCCAATGTGGCTGACGATAATGAATTGATTTTATTGGATGTCCAAGCTTTACTTGAAGCAAAGTAATCACTTAGACGTAGAGTCCCTTCTTGGCTTTTTAGTTGAGAAGGGATTTTTTTATTGGCAAATTGTTATTTACAATTCAATACAACGCAATTTGGCTTAAGATACTACTATCAAGTGATAAGCCAAAAGAGCATTTAATTTGCGTTTGGCCACACCTTAATCTAATACAACTAGGAGAATAGCTTATGTCTAAAAAAGGCTTCTGTGATGATATTGAAGAGCTAACTGAAGATAATGACTTGTATCGTAAGGTGTTATACACCGGTAAGCATTTGCAGTTAGTACTGATGGCCATTCAGCCCGGTGATGAGATCGGCGAAGAGGTTCACGAGGGTCATGATCAATTCTTCCGCTTCGAAGAGGGTACTGGTAAGTTGATTATTGATGAGACCGAGTACGACGTTAAGGCGGATTTTGGTGCTATTGTGCCGGCTGGTGCCAAGCATAATGTTATCAATACCGGTGATGTGCCGCTTAAGCTATACACTCTGTACGGCCCACCTGAGCACGTTGATGGTGCGGTTGTTGATGTCAAGGCCAATGAAAAAGAAGAGCATTTTGACGGTAAGACCACCGAATAATTAAGTCACGCGTAGTACGAGCCCCTGAATCGTTATTTTAACTATTCAGGGGTTTTTCTTGGCTGCATTAAATTTAATACACTGCTACTATATAGTGAAATAATCAGCCTCTCTCGGCTATAATCTAAATTTCCAGCTAGGCCCTTACGGGCGCATTATCGACATGTCTACAAAATACATATTCGTTACCGGTGGTGTGGTATCTTCTTTAGGCAAGGGGATCGCCGCTGCTTCATTAGGTGCTATTCTCGAATCCCGTGGCCTTAAAGTCACGATGCTCAAATTAGATCCCTACATTAACGTTGACCCGGGCACCATGAGCCCTTTACAGCATGGCGAAGTTTTTGTGACGGAAGACGGTGCAGAAACTGACTTGGACTTAGGCCATTATGAGCGCTTTGTCGCCGCCAAGATGCATAAACAAAATAACTTCACTACCGGTCAGATTTATGAATCGGTACTGAAAAAAGAGCGTCGCGGTGAGTATATGGGTAAGACCGTACAGGTCATTCCTCACATCACCAATGAAATTCAGAATTTCATCGTGCGTGGTGCTAAGCGTGCATTTGGCGGTGAGGCAGATATCGCGATTGTGGAAATTGGCGGTACCGTAGGTGATATTGAGTCATTGCCGTTCCTTGAGGCAGTGCGTCAGATGAGTCTGCGTCTAGGCCCAAGAGGTGCTGCTTTTGTTCACCTTACCTTAGTACCTTTTATCGCTTCGGCGGGCGAGTTAAAAACTAAACCTACTCAGCACTCCGTACAAAAGATGCGCGAGATTGGTCTTTATCCAAATGCTTTGTTATGTCGTGCCGATCGTCCGATTCCGGATGATGAGCGTGCCAAAATTTCTTTATTCTCTAACGTTCCTCTAGATGCAGTTATTTCAGTCTGGGATGAGACTAGCATCTATAAGATTCCTTCGATGCTGCACAAGCAGAAGTTGGATGAGATTTTATTAGACGCGTTGGGAATTGATGCGCCAGCAGCCGATTTGTCCAGTTGGGATGATTTGGTCCACACCATGGAAAATCCAAAGCAAACCGTTACTATCGGTATGGTTGGTAAGTACATGGAGTTGACTGAATCTTATAAGTCCTTGACTGAAGCCCTGATGCACGCAGGTGTACAGACTGAAAGTAAGGTGGTTATCGAGTATATTGATGCGACGGATATCGAAGAGGGTAAGACAGAGTTGCTTGAGCAGCTTGATGCGATTTTAGTCCCTGGTGGTTTTGGTAAGCGCGGCACTGAAGGTAAGATTAAAGCCATTCAGTATGCTCGTGAGCATGGTGTACCATTTTTAGGCATTTGCTTAGGCATGCAGCTAGCGACCATTGAGTTTGCTCGCAATGTCGCTGGTTTTGGTGGTGCCAATAGCACCGAATTAGATCCTTCGACTGCTCACCCTGTGGTTGCCTTAGTAACTGAGTGGCAAGATGGCGAAGGCCAAATCCAAAAGCGTGATGAACATAGTGATTTAGGTGGTACTATGCGTAAAGGGCTGCAAACTAGCCCAGTTAAACCTGATACACTTGCAGCGAGTATTTATGGTGATTCAGTGAGTGAGCGTCACCGTCATCGTTATGAGGTAAATAATGTTTACGTTGAGCAACTAGAAAAAGCCGGTTTGGTTTTTAGCTCTCGTACACCTGAAGAAAGTTTACCGGAAATTATTGAAATAGCTGACCACCCATGGTTTTTAGGTGTACAGTTCCATCCAGAATTTACGTCTAAACCACGGACTGGTCACCCATTATTTGTAAGTTATATTAAAGCCGCTTTAGCGGCTAAGGAAGCTTAATGAATTTAGCAGGATATGAGGTAGGCTTAGATAAGCCTTTCTTCTTGATTGCCGGCCCTTGTGTGATTGAATCGCGTTCCATGATTATGGATATCGCTGCCGAATTAAAGTCGATCACTGATGAGTTGCAAATTCCTTTTATTTTTAAGAGTTCTTTTGATAAGGCTAATCGCAGCTCAAGTGCGTCTTTTCGTGGCTTAGGTATGGCCGAGGGGCTAGAGATTCTGGCCGATGTGCGTGAGAGCCTGGATGTCCCAGTACTCACTGATGTGCACGACCAAAGTCAGATTGCAGAGGTTGCTCAGGTGGTCGATGTGTTGCAGACTCCCGCTTTTTTATGTCGTCAGACTGATTTTATCAGAGCTTGTGCCGCCACCTTAAAGCCGATCAATATCAAAAAGGGGCAGTTTTTAGCACCTCTAGATATGTTGCAAGTGGTTAATAAGGCCAAGGAAGCAGCGATTGAAGCGGGTGGTGATGGCAGCAATATTTTAGTGTGTGAACGTGGCGCTAGTTTTGGCTATAACAACCTAGTCTCGGATATGCGTTCACTCGCTCTAATGCGCCAGACGGATTGTCCCGTGGTCTTTGATGCTACCCATTCAGTGCAGTTGCCAGGTGGACAGGGTACGTCTTCTGGTGGACAGCGTGAGTTTGTGCCCGTACTCGCAAGAGCGGCAGTGGCTGTCGGTATTAGTGGTCTATTTATGGAGACTCACCCTGACCCTGCGACGGCTTTATCTGATGGCCCTAATGCAGTCCCTCTTAATAAGATGAAGGCGCTGTTACAGACGCTTAAAGTGCTGGACCAGACAGTTAAGTCGCAGCCCTTACTTGAAAATGACTTCGGTCTTTAAATTTCTTTAGCTGATTAACAACCTAGAAATTACGATTTTTTTAATTTAAACAGGAAGATTTCTAATGAGTGCAATTGTAGATATTATTGGTCGCGAAATTTTAGATTCTCGCGGTAATCCGACGGTTGAATGTGATGTATTACTTGAGTCTGGTGCGATGGGTCGCGCCGCTGTGCCATCGGGTGCATCTACCGGCGCTCTAGAAGCGCATGAGTTACGTGATGGCGATAAGTCACGTTACTTAGGTAAAGGCGTCCTAAAGGCGGTTGAGTTTATCAATACAGATATATCGGAGGTCTTGTTAGGTCTTGATGCTCAGGAACAAAGCTTTATCGATCGTACCTTAATTGATCTTGACGGTACAGAAAACAAATCACGTCTTGGCGCTAATGCAATTTTAGCGGTGAGTATTGCTGTTGCTAAAGCTGCTGCTGAGGAAGCCGGCTTGTCGCTGTATCGTTACTTCGGCGGTTCTGGTTTATTCAATATGCCGGTTCCTATGATGAACGTGATTAATGGTGGTGCCCACGCCAATAACAACCTAGATATGCAGGAGTTCATGATTCTACCGGTGGGTGCTGATAGTTTCCGTGAGGCATTACGCATGGGTACTGAGGTATTCCACGCACTTAAAGATTTGATTAATGCTCAGGGTATGTCTACGGCTACTGGTGATGAGGGTGGCTTTGCACCTAACGTTGAAAATCATGAAGCTGCCATTCAATTAATTCTTCAAGCTATCGATAAAGCTGGCTACGAAGCTGGTACACAAATCGCTATTGGCTTAGACTGCGCAAGTTCTGAATTCTACCGTGATGGTAAGTATCACTTAGCGGGTGAGGGCGGTGTTGCTTTAAGTGCTGAGGAGTTTGCTAATTTACTGGCTTCATGGTGCGATAAGTATCCTATTATCAGCATTGAAGATGGTATGGCTGAAGATGACTGGGAAGGCTGGAAGATTCTCAGTGATAAATTAGCTGATAAGGTGCAATTAGTAGGTGATGACCTTTTTGTGACGAATACCAAAATCTTTAAAAAGGGTATTCAGCAAAGCATTGCAAACTCTATTCTGATTAAAATTAATCAAATTGGTACGTTGACCGAGACTTTCGAAGCGATTGAAATGGCTAAGCGCGCTGGTTACACAGCGGTGATTTCTCATCGTTCGGGTGAAACCGAAGATGCAACAATTGCTGATTTAGCGGTAGGCACTAACGCTATGCAAATCAAGACTGGTTCATTATGCCGTTCAGATCGTATGGCTAAATACAATCAGTTATTACGTATCGAAGAGGAATTAGCTGAGGTAGCCGTTTACCCGGGTGTTGAGGCTTTTTACAATATTCGTAAGTAATTAGAGTTGATTGTTAGCTGATGAGACTGCTGCTTTTAGTCATTGTGCTTGCTTGTATAGCGATTCAGATCCCCCTGCGATGGGGTGGGTCTGGCTATGCACAGGTTGATGTATTGGAGCAGCAGTTAGAGGCGCAATTGCAGCGCAATAAAGCGCTTGAAGCTCGAAATAATGCCATGCAAGCCGAAATTGATGACTTGCGTGGCGGTACTGAAGCCCTAGAGGAGCGTGCTCGTGCTCAATTAAATCTCTTGGGTGAGGATGAGTACCTGATTCAAATCGTTAGTGATAAAGAATTAGATCACTAGTTTATGTCTTTGTTGAGTTCTCAACAATTTTTAATTTAATATCAATGATATAGCTTGAAACTTAGAGCTGACTATGCATAATGGTGGAATACTAATTATTCTCATTACCATAGGAGACACTATGTTTAAGTTATCATCGCTATTTGCCACTTCCATTTTGGCTTTTACCTCTTTTAATGCGGTTGCTGATGAGGTAAATATCTACACCACGCGTGAACCTGGCTTGATTCAACCTCTACTAGATGAGTTTACTAAGGACACCGGTATTAAGGCTAATACCGTTTTTGTCAAAGACGGTCTAACTGAGCGAGTCAGTTCGGAAGGAGCTAATTCGCCCGCTGATATATTGATGACGGTTGATATTGGCCGTTTGTTAGATGTAGTAGACGCTGGGCTGACTCAAGAAATTGTTTCGCCTGCGCTTGAAGAGCATGTGCCTGAGGCGTTTAAAGATCCGAATAAGCATTGGTATGCCTTATCTCTACGTGACCGTATTGTCTATGTCTCTACTGAGTTGGATCTAGAGGAACTGACCTATGAGGATTTAGCGGATCCTAAGTATCAGGGTAAGCTATGCTCACGCTCGGGTCAGCACCCATATAATACCAGCTTAATTGCTGCCAAAATTGCTCATGACGGCATAGAGTCTGCTGAAGAGTGGCTTAGAGGGGTAAAAAGTAATTTAGCGCGTAAAGCAGCTGGTGGGGACCGAGAGGGCGCTCGTGATATTTTAGCGGGTATTTGTGACTTAGCGATTGGTAATGCTTACTACGTTGGTCGCATGAAAAACGCAGAACCCGGTAGTGACCAATATCAGTGGGGTGAGGCGATTAAAGTGATCCGTCCGACCTTTGAAAATTCAAAGTCTAATGGCACCCACGCCAATATTACCGGCGCTGCCATTGCAAAAAATGCGCCTAATCTTGACAATGCGCTTAAGTTATTGGATTTTCTGATTTCAGAAAAGGGACAATCCATGTATGCTAAGAGTAACTATGAGTACCCTGTCCGTAGCGGTGTTGAGCTCGATCCTGTAGTGGCAAGTTTCGGTGAGCTCGTGATTGATGATTTGCACATTCTTGATATTGCTAAGTACCGTCAAGAAGCGAGTGAACTAGCTGATAAGGTTGGTTATGATCAGTAGTTTGTATAAAATAGGTGCTTTGTATAGTTAACTAGTTACCATGTCTATTAATCAAGGCAAACTACAAAAGGTCCAAGGCTGGAGCATAAGTTCCAGCCTTGCCTTTGTGATTGTATTGCTCGTCTTTTTGCCGATAGCGGCACTAGCTATGCATGCCATGAGCTCTGGCGTGGATCATTGGTCTAATCTGCTACAGTATGTGTTGCCGACCGCGACTAAAAATACCCTCACCTTATTAATAGGGGTTGCAGTCATTGTTTCTATCGTGGGGACGACGACTTCTTGGTTGGTTACGGCCTTTTATTTTCCTACTCGTAAGATTCTGGTCTGGGCTTTGTTATTACCACTTAGTTTGCCAGCCTATATCATGGCTTTTGCTTATGTGGATTTGCTGCATCCTTTAGGGCCTATTCAGGGTTTTATACGGGAGTTACTTGGTTATAGTTCACCACGAGAGTTTCGCTTAGCAGATGCACGTTCTATGTGGGGAGCGATTCTGGTGATGAGTATGTCGCTCTATCCTTATGTGTATTTCACCACTCGTGCGATGTTTATTAATCAACCGGTTAATCTAATTGAAGCAGCACGTATTTTGGGCTGTACACCCACTCAAGCTTTTTTCAGGTTGATTTTGCCTTTAGCTAGACCGGCTATCGTGATCGGTGTGGTACTAGCTTTATTGGAAACGCTGAATGACATCGGTGCCTCCGAGTTTTTAGGTATTCAGACATTGACAACGTCTATTTTTAATACTTGGGTAGCGCGTTCCAATTTGGGTGGTGCAGCACAAATCGCCTGTATTATGCTGACGGTAGTGGTGTTGTTAATTTTTGTTGAGCGCTATGCAAGGCGTCGTCAGCGCTTTAGTAATACACAGCGCATGACAACAGTACGTCCCCGAGAGCTTAAAGGTTGGCAGGCTGTGGCAGCGATGGTGTATTGTTGGGTTCCTATTGTGTTAGGGTTCATTGCGCCGGTTTGGTATTTGAGTTGGGAGGCTTATAAGCGTCTAGCTCAGGGCCAGCAAGTATCAGCTAACTTATGGCGTAGTGCTTGGAATACGGTGCATGTATCGCTCGTAGCCACTCTTTTGACGGTAGTCGCTGGCTTATTGATTGTCTGGGTGATGCGAGATCCACGTTTTAAGTTTAAAAGACTTTTTAGTCGTGTCGGCAGTTTGGGTTATGCCATTCCAGGGACTGTATTAGCCATCGGTTTATTAACTCCTTATGCTTGGGCCGATACGGTGATAGCCAAGTTTATGACTACTGTGTTTAGCCTGCCACCACAGCTTTACATCATGGGTAGTATGGCTGGTCTGGTGATTGCCTATACTGTGCGTTTTTTAGCAATGACTATTGGTTCTCTGGAGGCGGGGTATGAGCGTATTCCGGAGCAGCTAGATACCGCCTCAAGAAGCTTAGGTCAAAGTTATACGAAGACGTTTTTTATGGTGCATTTGCCACTGTTAAAGCCAGCAATTGGTACCGGTGCTTTGTTGGTTTTTGTTGATACGATGAAGGAGTTGTCAGCAACTTTATTGTTGAGGCCAATGAACTTTGAAACCCTCGCTACTTGGCTTTATGCGGAGGCGGCTAGGGGAACTTATGAAGAGGGTGTGATTGCGGCCCTATTAATTATTGCGGTAGGATTAGTACCAGTTATTGTCCTTGCTCGCACTCAAGACAAAATTAAGTACTAGATATGAGTTTATTAAGCGTAGAACAAATTGATGTGATTTACGGTAGTGGCAGTCAGGCTAATCGTGTGGTACATGATTTTAGTCTTGAGCTTTCATCGGGCGAGATTGTCTGTCTATT
>JAAYRZ010000204.1 GCA_012518515.1 Alcaligenaceae bacterium | reverse complement strand
AGCAGGATACGGGGTTGATGGTTGTGATGACTGAGGCTGATCAAGCGGTTTCTTTTGACCGAATGGCGGAGTTGCAGACGGAGATCGCACATGCTTTCTCCGAAGATAAGGATGTCGCCTCAGTGACCTCTTTTATTGGGGTTGATGGTAATAATGTCAGTCTCAATACAGGCCGTATGCAGATTGAATTACACTCTCATAGCAATCGTGATAGTGCTCAAACTGTGATGGACCGTTTAGAGCAAATTGCTGCTAATTATGGTGGAATAACCGTTTATTTGCAGCTTAATCAGGATCTCTCCATTGATACGCAGTTAGCGCGTAGTCAATATCAATTAAGTTTATCTTCCATCAATAGTGAGCTTTTAAGAGAGTGGGTGCCGCATTACGTTGAGGCAATGAGAGGAATTGAAGGTTTAACCGATGTTGTAGAAAACTATCAGATGAATGGGCTGGAAGCCAAGGTTGTAGTAGATAGGGAGAGAGCAGCGCAGTATGGAATTCGTATGGCTCAGGTTGATGAGGCACTCTATAATGCATTCGGTCAGCGATTGATTTCCACTGTTTTTACTCAGGCAGCCCAGTATCGAGTAGTGATAGAGGTTGACCCAGAGTTTTCTCAGAATATTGATGATCTGAGTGATGTCTTTATTCAAGGCTCTGAGGGACTTGTTCGATTGACTGATATTGCAACGATAGAGATGGGCTATACGCCGTTGGAAGTACAGCGTATTGACCAGTTTCTTTCCAGCCTAATTTCTTTTAATTTGGAAAAGCACTATTCATTATCGGATGTACTACCACAAATTCAGGCCTTGCAAGAGCAACTAGATATGCCTGCTGTAGTTGATATGCGCTTACAGGGAACGACTGATGCATACTTAAGTGCACAAAGTAGTAATGTTTGGCTGCTTCTAGCAGCGATATTCACAATGTATATTGTTTTGGGGGTGCTTTATGAAAGTTATATTCATCCACTTACCATTCTATCGACACTGCCTTCCGCGACCATAGGAGCTTTAATTGCTTTAAATCTGGCCGGAATGGATTTGGATATGGTCGGGATTATTGGGATTATTCTGCTCATTGGTCTGGTTAAGAAAAATGGGATTATGGTGGTTGACTTTGCCCTTGCAGCCGAGCGCGAACAAGGCTTGTCACCTTATGAGGCGGTTCGTCAGGCTTCACTATTACGTTTTAGACCTATTTTGATGACGACATTAGCTGCCTTGTTTGCAGCTATTCCTCTGATGTTATCTACAGGGGTTGGGGCTGAGTTAAGACAACCTTTGGGACTAGCAATGGTTGGCGGTCTTTTGCTGAGTCAAATCTTAACTTTATTTACGACACCCGTTATTTATTTGTACTTTGACCGTTTAGTCAGCGGCAGAGCGCGTCATGAACAGCATATTAGTAATGAAGTAAGTGAAGAGGGTTGATGATGAGTTTTTCAGCTCCCTTTATTACACGTCCCGTAGCTACTTTTTTATTGGCTATTACGATAGCGGTGTGCGGTATCGCGAGCTATTTGGTTTTGCCAGTAGCTCCTCTGCCTAATCTTGCTATGCCTGCGATTTTTGTTTCCGCAAGTTTACCGGGAGCGAGTCCGGAAACGATGGCTAGTAGTGTAGCTACGCCTCTACAGCGCTCATTAGGCAGTATTTCGGGGGTTGATACCTTAAGTTCTACGAGCCGTGAAGGTAGGACGCAGATTAGCATTTTGTTTGATCTGGATAAGGACGTTAATGACGCGGCACGTGAGGTGCAGGCAGCGATTAACAAAGCCGTGCCTATGTTGCCGAGCAGTATGCGTAATCCGCCCACTTATCGTAAGATGAATCCCGCTTCCAGTCCCATCATGGTACTGACATTAACCTCAGAATCTCATAATCTGGGCGAGCTATATGATATGGCTAGCACGGTGATCGCTCAGAAAATTGCTCAAGTAGAGGGGGTGGGTGAGGTCAGCGTGGGTGGTAGTTCTATGCCAGCTGTTAGGGTTGATTTAAACCCAATGCAATTAAATAGCTATGGCATCACCTTGGATGAGGTGAGACGGACGATTAGTGAGTCTAATCAAAATAAGCCTCGGGGCTTTTTAGAAAATAAAAATTTGCGCTGGATTATAAATACCAATGGTATTTTGCATAAAGCGGATGATTACAAAGACCTCGTGATTCGTTGGCAAGATGGTCAGGCAGTACGTCTAAAAGATGTAGCGCATGTATATGACTCAGTGGAAAATGAATATAACTTTGGTTTTTTTAATGAGCAAGAAGCGATTAACCTGATGGTTCGGCGAGAGGAGGCAGCCAATATTATTCAGACGGTTGAGGGTGTCAAAGAGCAGTTGCCTACCTTAAATGCTTTATTGCCTGGACAAGTTGATTTAACAGTAGCTCAGGACCGTTCTCCCAGTATTCGGGCTACTTTATATGAGGCAGAAAAAACACTTGTGTTGGCCGTAGTGCTGGTCGCATTGGTCGTATTAGCTTTTTTAAGAAGCCTTCGGATTACATTGATACCGGCTATTTCAGTACCTATTTCTTTATTTGGTACTTTTATCGTGATGTATTTTATAGGTTTTTCCTTAAATACGATTTCTTTGATGGCCTTAATTGTCGCGACTGGCTTTGTTGTCGATGACTCCATTGTGGTGGTGGAAAATATTACCCGTTATATTGAAAAAGGATTATCACCCATAGAGGCATCCTTAAAGGGCTCGAAGGAAGTTGGTTTTACTGTGGTAACCATGAGTTTGTCCTTAGTGATCGTATTTTTGCCTTTACTGCTTATTGATCAGTTAGTCGGGAAGTTGTTTTTTGAGTTTGCAATGACGCTGACTATTGCTGTTCTTGTTTCTCTTGTGGTGTCTTTGACGCTAGTGCCGATGCTGTGCGCCTTATGGCTGCGTCCACGTAAATTGCGTGAGCAACAAGAAAAGAAAAAAAAGAAAAGAAATAATCTGTTAGTGGCTGTTTTTGAAACAGCTTATGAATTTGTTTTTAAGTTTTATAAAGTGACTTTAGCGTGGAGTTTAAGGTGGCGCTTTGTTACCTTATTTTCCTTGATTCTAGTCGTTATTTTGAACGTACATCTTTTTATGACGGTGCCCAAGGGATTTTTCCCTCAGCAAGATACCGGTTTAATTCGGGGTATGTTCAGAGTGGATCAAGGAACCTCTTTTGAGGCGATGCGACCAAAATTTGATGAGTATAGACGTATTCTTTTAGAAGATTCAAATGTTGCTACTGTTAGCGGTTTTGCGGGTGGTCGTGGCGGTAGCACTAGTAGTTTTATGACGATACAGTTAGTGCCGTTTGATGAGCGGGAACTTAACTCCCAAGAAGTGATTAATCAGCTCCGTACCAAGGTAGGGCATATACCTGGCACTTCTATGTTCTTATTTGCTATGCAGGACCTTCCCTCAGGTGGCTTGGGTGGTGAAGCTGGCGGAGATTATCAATTTCTTTTGAAAGCAGGGGATTTACCTACCTTACGTGAGTGGACTCAAAAAGTACGGGAGGCATTTCAGGAGCTTCCGCAGCTAGTTGATGTGTCAGATGGATCTGATGACAGGGGGCGCCGGATAGAACTGGAAATTGATAGGGAAAAGGCGCAACGCTTAGGGGTTGATATGAGTTTAGTGACCAATACCTTAAATAACCTTTATGCCTCACGTCAAATATCCGTCATTTATGAAGAGCTTAATCAATATCATGTAGTGATGGGAGCTGCTTCGCGTTACGCTAGAGATGCCTCAGTGCTTGATGATTTGATGGTGATGACTAATGATGGACGAGCGATTCCGATTAGTTCCTTTACCAGCTTAGGGGTGGGTAATGCCCCCTTGAGGGTTAGCCAACAAGAAGGTATGTTAGCGGATGAAATTAGCTTTGCCTTAGCAGAAGGAGTCACACTAGATGATGCACGTGATGCAATTAATCAGGTGCTGATAGACATTAATTTGCCCACCCGTACGGTTCAGGCGGGCTTTGATGGAACGGCAGCCGATTTTGAGGAAATGCAGCGGCAGCAGCCTCTGATGTTTTTAGCAGTATTTGTTTTACTCTATTTGGTATTGGGAATTTTATATGAAAGCTATATTCATCCAATTACCATTTTATCAACCTTGCCATCAGCAGGTTTTGGTGCCTTATTAGCTCTCAATATGGTTAATATGGAGTTCACCATTATTGCGTTAATAGGGGTTTTCTTGTTGATTGGTATTGTTAAGAAAAATGCCATCATCATGATTGATTTTGCTTTACAAAGACAGAGAGCAGAGGGATTAAGTTCTGAAGAGGCGATTTATGAAGCTTGTCTAGTGAGGTTTAGGCCAATTTTAATGACGACATTTGCAGCGATTTTTGGTGCTGTTCCACTGATTGTGGCTACTGGTGCAGGTGTTGAAATGCGTCAACCGCTAGGTATTACGATTGTAGGTGGTTTGGTGATGAGTCAGGTACTGACACTTTATAGTACACCGGTGGTGTATTTATATCTGGATAATCTATCAAATTGGGTTAAGCGTAGAGTCTTTAGAAGAAAAAGAATAGTTGAGAGTAAAGTATGAGTGTTAAGCGATTAATGCTGGTTATATCGGCGACCGGTTTTTTAGCGGCTTGTGCCGTTGGGCCTGATTATGAAGTACCTGAAACAGCTGTTGCTGCCGCTTTTAAAGGCGCACCTGTACAAAGCAATCAGTGGGTTGAGGTAAATCCTAGTGAGGCATGGATTCGCGGTGATTGGTGGACTGATTTTAATGATTCAGCTTTGAATCAGTTAATGCTTCGTCTGAACCAGGAAAACCAGACAGTTGCTCAAGCTTTGGCGCGTTATCAAGCAGCTATTGCGCAAACTAGGGGCTCTCGTGCAGATTGGTTCCCGACGGTGGGTAATACTACCTCAGCGAGTCGTTCTGGCGGTTCAGAGAAAGACGCTTCTAGTCGTTACTCCTTGGGGGCGGATGTTGCTTGGGAAGTAGATCTGTGGGGACGTATTAGTCGTCAAGTCGAGTCAAGTACAGCGTCTGAGGAAGCAGCGGCTATTGATTTAGCCGATGTCCGTTTAAGTATGCAGGCTGAATTATTGCAGAACTATTTTCAGTTGCGTGCGACGGATTTAGAACGTCAGCTATTGAGACAGATAATTAACGCTTATGAGCAATCACTACAAATTACCCGTAACCGTTATGAACAAGGTGTTGCTCCTTATGCAGATGTTGTGGCGGCTGAGGCACAATTGGAAAATGCGAGAGTAGATGCAATTTCTGTTGAAACTAATCGCAGTGCCTATGAAAATGCAATTGCTGTTCTGATTGGGCAGACACCATCTACCTTTAGTTTAGAGGAGAAGCCGAACTATTTACCGGATTTAGTGACGATTCCTGTAGGGATACCGGCCGAACTTTTACGTTCTCGACCTGATATTGCAGCAGCCGAGCGTAGAGTGGCGGCAGCTAATGCCCAGATTGGAGTCGCACAATCGGCATGGTTTCCACGTCTGAATCTGTCGGCTAGTGGTTCATATCAATCATCCAGTTTTTCAGATTGGGTTAGCTCACCTCTTAATGTTTGGTCTTTAGGACCACAATTGGTGCTTAATATTCTAGATGGTGGAGCCCGTAAAGCGAGTGTGGATTCAGCGCGTGCAGGCTATCAGGCGGAAGTAGCGAGTTTTAGACAAGCAGTCCTTAATGCGATGCGGGAAGTAGAAGATGCGCTTACTGAGGGGAGTAATTTAGTACGAGAGCAGGAGGCTCAACGACGAGCACTAAATGCTGCTCGTCAGTCCCTACAAATTACACTTAATCAGTACCAGGCGGGACTGGTGGATTTCCTGAGCGTTGCTCAGGTGCAAAACAGCACTTATAATGCAGAAATACGTCAATTAAATCTGCAGGCTCGTCGTTTACAAAACCAGGTTGACTTGATTCGTGCGCTAGGAGGAGGCTGGGAAAATCCACACTTAATGCAAGCGAGTCAGTGATGATGACTTGAGTTTAAGGTAGCTAAGTAGCTGTAGAGTCTAGCAGCTTGTTCAAAGGATAGATATAGTTTATGCCGTTTTTTAAATGTGATTCGATGGATGATTTTCCTCATGAATTTGCCATTGATGACGTTGTCAATGGTCTTAAGGAAAAGCGTCAAGAGTGGCGCACCGAACAAAATCGTTTGGAAGAAAAGGGAGGGCGTCACCTGCCTTCACCTGAGATAATTGCTGAAGCCATGCACTCTCTGAGTGGTGCTTTATTCCCCATGCGTTTAGGGCCTGAGGACTTAGTTCAGGAAAACGAGGATTTTTATGTGGGTTATACGCTTGGCAAGGCGTTGAATTTATTGTTAACTCAGGTGCGTTTAGAGTTTTTACAGAAAGAGCAACTTAATGGTGCCTCACCAGAATCAATTCGAGCTAAAGCAGTAGATGTGGTACGGAAGTTTGCAGCGACCTTACCGGAAATCAGGGGCTTGCTAGATCAGGATGTACGAGCTGCTTTCCGCGGAGACCCAGCAGCAACGAGTGTTGATGAGGTCTTGTTGTGTTATCCGGGTGTTCATGCAATGGTATCTCATCGTATTGCTCATGAGCTTTATAAGTTGGGGGTACCGATTATTGCCCGAGTGATTGCCGAGTTATCTCATAGTCATACCGGTATTGATCTTCATCCGGGGGCTACGATTGGACCCGGCTGTTTTATCGATCATGGAACAGGAGTCGTTATTGGTGAGACGGCGATTATTGGTAATAATGTTCGCATTTATCAGGCGGTAACGTTGGGAGCGAAAAGCTTCCCGAGCGATGAGCACGGTAATTTACATAAGGGCCATGCTCGTCACCCAATTGTCGAAGATGATGTGGTGATTTATGCTGGTGCAACTATCCTAGGCCGAGTCACTATCGGTAAGGGATCAGTCATTGGTGGTAATGTTTGGCTGACAAGTACAGTACCTGCAGGTAGCATGATAAGTCAGGCTGACCCGTGTGGTGATGGTGGTGTAGGTCTGTAGTTTGGCACTCTCTTAGCCACTGCTTAAGGATAAATCGGGCAGTGGCTATTTGTAGCTAAACCTTAGTACTTGGATGGTACAAGCATTTCGTCTGGGGTTGGTAGACGTTTATAGTCAGGATGGTGAATCCTTTCGGGTAATTCGAGTGCATCATGCTCGATCTCATCATAGGGGATTTGTGAGAGTAAATGTGAGATACAGTTTAAACGAGCTCGTTTTTTATCATCCCCTTCGACTACCCACCATGGTGCTTCAGGGATGTGTGAGCGTTGCATCATTATTTCTTTAGTTTTGGTGTAGTCTTCCCAGCGTCGGCGTGACTCTAAATCCATGGGTGATAGTTTCCATTGCTTCAGAGGGTCATGTTTGCGCATCAAGAAGCGACGGTGTTGTTCATCATCAGAGATTGAAAACCAGTATTTGATTAAGATAATACCGCTGCGAGCGAGCATTTTTTCAAATTCGGTTACGTCACGGAAAAAAGCTTCATACTCTTCATCGGTACAGAAGCCCATCACTCGCTCAACACCCGCGCGATTATACCAACTGCGGTCAAATAGTACGATTTCACCACCTGCAGGTAAATGAGAAACGTAGCGTTGAAAATACCATTGAGTGCGTTCACGATCACTAGGGACTGGAAGGGCCGCAACACGACAGACGCGAGGGTTGAGGCGTTGGGTAATGCGCTTAATGGCCCCGCCTTTACCGGCGGCATCACGACCTTCAAAGATTACAACGACCTTTAGTTTTTTTTCAACAACCCAGTCTTGTAATTTAACGAGTTCACATTGCAATCGAAGCAACTCACGGAAGTAAAAATGACGATCCATTCCTTCGGATTCGTGAGCATAGCCTGCTTCTTTGAGTATTGTATTATAGCGCTCATCGTCAATTTCCATCTCCAGCTCTTCATCAAGGCTGTCCATGATTTCGGCGTAAAGGCGGCGAGCGTGTTCTGATAAATCTTGACTCATATTAAAAAAATCCTTAGTTCTTTTTCACTAAAATATGCGTTTATTCAGAACATACTACCATTTAATGATGTGATTTATATGACGGTTTTTACTTGTTTTGAAATCACTAGGTGTGAAATTACGATGATTTTTTCTGGTGTCTGTTGAGGGATATGGCTATAGCCTCTTGACATTAAGGTGAGATAGTATTATTATGATCAGTTACTTAGTGGTGTTTGGCTTAGCAATAAATTTTAAAATGATAATAAGTCATTCATATATATATAAAACATATAAAATAAAAAAGCAAAAAATAGCTTTATACAATAAAGTTATTAGATTACATAATAAATTACTCATAACAGCAAATAAATTGCTAAGTATCACTAGCAGATAGCTAGACTAAACCGAAAGTTTTGATTAACTTTCTTAAATTCCAGTCTGTTGTTTAAGCATTTTATCAATTATTTCTAGGCTTTTTAGCTCTAGGGAAAACGCTGAGTCGGCGTTTTTTGCTTGGAGCTCTAGGTTTTTTGTTGGTAGTCTAATAGATTAATTGTTAAAAGTAGCGCCGTTAGCTTATAAATCACCACAATAAATTCAGCTAAGTATATGACTATTAGGTATTATTTTTTAATGCTACTGTCATATATCATTGTTAGGATATCGTTTGAAGAGATATTGTTATTTAGGATGATGTAGTCAAATTTTCAATCGAGGTCATTAAACCAAATCGGGTTGAAGACTAAAAAAATTAATAATTATTAAAATAAGGAGAATATTATGAAATTATTAAATCGTTTACGTGAGGAGTTTACATCAATTACTCACGAATTAGAGGGTCAAGAGCTAAGTCAAGAAGTGCAGTATGTTTCTGAGCATGCCCCTGATGCCTTAGTTCTTATGAAAATGATTGAGCGACGTAAAAATCATAATGACGTCGCTTAAGTCATTTTAAATTTTAATTATGACCGTCTTATTTAGGACGGAAGCTAAAACGCTGCAATTGTTAAAGTTCGCAGCGTTTTGTTTTTTAAGATGATACTAAAAAAGAGCCACCAGTTTTTCTGGTGGCTCTTTCTTCTTTCTGTCTAGCTAGGCTCTCGATATAAAGCCGTCAGTAGCTATGTGGCTTTATTCCTGATTGCCTTCTAGGAAGTCCTGAGCAAAGCGTTGTAATACTCCACCAGCATTGTAGATGCTCACTTCTTCTGCTGTATCTAGTCGGCAGATAACCTCTACATCAATTGTTTCTCCGTTGCGACGGTTAATGCGAAGTGTTAGTTCGCTGCCTGCTGTAGGAGTGCCAATCACATCATAGCTTTCAGTACCGTCAAGCGCTAAAGTGAGGCGGTTAACACCTTCTTTGAATTGCAGAGGCAGTACACCCATACCGACTAGGTTAGTTCGGTGGATGCGTTCAAAGCCTTCCGCTACAATTGCCTGTACACCTGCTAAGCGAACCCCTTTAGCAGCCCAATCACGTGAAGAGCCTTGACCGTAGTCGGCACCAGCAATAATGATTAGTGGTTGCTCGCGTTCCATATAGGTTTCAATGGCTTCCCACATACGAGTCACTTTGCCTTCCGGTTCAATGCGTGCTAGTGAACCTTGCTTGACTGAACCGTCTTCATTGCGAACCATTTCGTTAAATAACTTGGGGTTTGCAAAAGTAGCTCGTTGTGCTGTCAAGTGGTCACCACGGTGAGTTGCGTAAGAGTTAAAGTCCTCTTCGGGTAAGCCCATTTTATCCAAATATTCGCCGGCAGCACTGTCTAGCATAATCGCATTGGATGGAGATAAGTGGTCAGTGGTGATGTTATCACCGAGTACCGCTAAGGGGATCATGCCTTTAAGTGAACGCTCGCCAGCTAAAGCGCCTTCCCAGTAGGGCGGGCGACGGATGTAGGTAGACATCGGGCGCCAGTCGTAAAGTGGGCTCTTAGCCTTTTCAGTAGTTTCGTCCTTGGCAAACATCGGAATATATACTTTGCGATATTGTTCAGGTTTGACTGCTTTTTGTTGAACAGCATCAATTTCTTCGTCTGTCGGCCAAATGTCTTTGAGCGTGATGGGATTGCCATCAACGTCCAAACCAAGTGTATCCTTTTCAATATCAAAGCGGATGCTACCTGCAATGGCATAGGCTACAACTAAAGGCGGTGAGGCAAGGAAAGCTTGCTTAGCATAAGGATGGATGCGACCATCGAAGTTACGGTTACCTGAAAGGACGGCAACAGAGTAGAGATCGCGGTCTATAATTTCTTGTTGAATTTCAGGATCTAGCGCACCAGACATACCATTACAGGTTGTGCAAGCAAAAGCTACCACGCCAAAACCAAGTTTCTCAAGTTCTGGCATTAGGCCGGCCTCTTCAAGATAAAGAGCGACAGCTTTTGAGCCAGGAGCAAAAGAACTTTTTACCCAAGGTTTGCGTACTAAACCAAGGCGGTTGGCATTTCGTGCCAATAAGGCAGCAGCGATGACGTTGCGTGGGTTGTTGGTATTTGTACAGCTAGTAATGGCCGCAATGATTACAGCACCGTCAGGCATCAGCCCATCTTTGCTTTCATAGTCGCCAAGGAGGCCGCTTTCTTCTAACTGACTGAGTGGTAATAAACTGTGCGGATTAGATGGGCCAGCTAAAGAACGCTCCACACTTGATAAATCAAACTCTAGAACACGTTCATACTCGGCTGTTTCCAGTGCGTCAGCCCAAAGTCCTGTGGTTTTGGCATAGTGCTCAACTAACTCCACTTGCTCTGGATCACGACCGGTTAGTTTCAAATAGTCGATGGTTTTGTCATCGATATAGAACATAGCTGCAGTGGCGCCGTATTCGGGAGCCATATTGGCGATAGTTGCGCGATCACCTAAGCTTAAGTTTGAGGTGCCTTCACCGAAGAATTCCAAATAAGAAGAGACTACTTTGGACTCACGCAAGAATTTAGTCAATGCTAGAACAATATCAGTAGCTGTTATGCCGACCGCAGGTTTGCCGCTTAATTTGACACCGACAATGTCTGGTAAGCGCATCCAAGAGGCGCGGCCTAGCATGACCGTCTCAGCTTCAAGGCCACCGACGCCGATGGCGATAACGCCTAAAGCATCAACCATAGGAGTATGGCTGTCGGTACCAACTAAGGTGTCAGGAAAAGCAATACCATCACGTACTTCGATGACAGGCGACATGTGTTCTAAGTTAATTTGGTGCAAAATGCCGTTACCGGGAGGAATTACATCCACGTTTTCGAAGGCTGTCTTGGTCCACTTGATAAAGTGGAAACGGTCGTCATTTCTGCGGTCTTCAATCGCACGGTTTTTTTCAAAAGCATCAGGATCGTTGCCAGCATGTTCTACAGCGAGTGAATGATCGACGATTAGTTGAGTTGGCACGACAGGATTGATTTTCGATGGATCGCCACCTTTTTCTGCAATCGCATCGCGTAAGCCAGCTAAATCAACTAATGCAGTTTGGCCCAAAATATCATGACAGACCACGCGTGCAGGGAACCATGGAAAATCTACTTCTCGTTTTCTATCGGTGAGCTGGGTTAGCCAAGTATTTAGTGTTTCTTGATCGGTTTGGCCGTCGGCTTTACGCACTAAGTTTTCAGCCAATACACGGGAAGAGTAGGGGAGCTTGTCATAGGCGCCTGGGCGAATTGCCTCCACAGCTGCTTTGGCGTCGTAGTAATGTAGGGATTTTCCTTCGAGAGGTTTTTTGAATGCTGATTGAGTCATTTGGTATCCTCAGAGAGTTTCTATTAATCTATTAGCTTTTCTCAAAGATTTACGAAAGGCGTGTTTAGCACAAGGCTTCATAATGGTATGATGAAAATCTTGAGTGAGCCTTGAGTTAAATCAAGTTTTTGCTTCAGTCTTATATAAGATATAAGAGCTGATGTTTTTAATCTATTCTACATCTTAACAGAGTTGTTTTAAAAGGTTTTTCTATGAAGAAGATATATTTATCTGTTTTTGCAGGGCTTTTTAGTCTTACATTATTGTCTTGCAGCACTTCTTCAGATTATTTGGCTGGTGATGGAAGCTCTGAGGCCGAGTTTGATATGCATGCGCCTCTGCAGGTTCCTGCTTTAGCTAGTTTTGCTCAAACTGCACCACGTGCGTTGCAGGGACAGTATCGCCCAGTGCAGTGGGACAATTTGCCTGGTTGGCAAGATGATAATGCGGAGAATCTCTGGATCACATTAATTAATAATTGCAGGGGTCTGATGCGTCCGATTTCAGGCTCTTTAACTATACCTGCACGAGCAACGCCTCAGGATTGGCAGCCATTTTGTACTGAAGTAGCTAATTTTACTCAGGATAATGGTGAAAATCCCGATCCCGGTATGGTCAAGTTTTTCCTAGAACAGCATTTGCAACCATGGGAGTTAGCGGGGCGCGGCATGGCGACCGGTTATTATGAACCAGTTGTGTATGGTGCTAAGTCACAGGGTGGTCAGAATCAATGGCCTATGTATGCACCGCCTAAGGATTTGTTGACGATCGATTTAGGTAGCGTTTATCCTGAATTGGCTGGTAAGCGTGTGCGAGGTAAGGTTGAGGGCAATAAGGTCGTTCCCTATGATACGAGAGCAGAGATAGGAGCTAGTAGCAATAAGCCGCCTGTAATCGTTTGGTTAAATGATCCTGTAGAGGCTTTCTTCTTACAAGTTCAAGGTTCTGGTCGTGTCCAATTAGATAATGGTCGCTCTATTCGCTTGGCTTATGCTGACCACAATGGTAGGCCTTACACATCGATTGGGCGCTGGTTAGCCGATCAAGGGGAGTTGCCTTT
>JAAYRZ010000031.1 GCA_012518515.1 Alcaligenaceae bacterium | reverse complement strand
GCCTTGGGCAGTGTATTCAGGTACGGCTAATAAAAACGAATACGCTATGTCAGTGATTGCCTGGGGTAACGGAACTGGCGAAGCAAGTTACGGCATGGTCAGTATTTTAGCGACCAATAACCCTGAGAAAGGAACAGGCGCTTCTAACTGGGGGCGTTACAGTAGTGAAAAGCATGATGAGTTATTATCTCAAATCACTTCTGAGTTTGATGATGCTAAGCGTGAAGAGTTAATGCGTGAAGCTGCTGTTGTTGTGACTGATGAAGTGGGTATTATTCCTTTATTCCACTATAAAAATATTTGGGCGGCTAAAAAAGGTTTAGTAGTTAAACCTATTAGCTCTGACCGTACCATTCCGATGATGGTTACCAAAGAGTAATTTATGGTCGATGTACGAATTCGCATTGAACCTGTAGATGCCTTAATTGATGTTGAGCGTCAAATTCGAATTGAGGGGTTAGCTAGTGGTGAGCAAATTGAACTCACTGCTACTACCCCTAGAGCCGATAGCGTTCATTGGCAAAGCAGGAGCCGTTTTGTAGCGGATGAGCATGGTGTTGTTGACCTGAGCCGTGATGCGCCAGTGGCAGGCTCCTATGAGGGAGTTTCCGCCATGGGTCTAATCTGGTCGCAAGAGCCGATTGATAGAGCAGATGCCTTGGTCTTTCCGGACTCGATGTTGGAGGCTTTGGTCACAACTATAGAAGTGCAGCGTCAACCGGGAATTAAGGCGACTCAAGCGACTACATTTCAGAGTGACTTTACCCAGCGTTTTGCAGCCAAGGGGGTTAAGCGTATTGAGGTACGTCAAGAGGGACTAGTCGGTACGCTCTATGTGCCAGCAGGTGAGGGGCCTTTCCCAGCAGTCATGATTTTAAATGGTTCGGGTGGTGGTATTAATGAGCCGCGTGCAGCATTGTATGCTTCTCATGGTTATTTGGCTTTTGCATTAGCTTACTTTAAAGCTCCTAGCTTATCGGATTATATTTCTAACACCCCTTTAGAGTATTTTAAACAAGGCTTAGACTGGTTGCGTCGAGAGTATCAACCGTATAAGGATTTTGTTGCCTTAAATGGTCAATCGCGTGGCGGTGAGCTTGTTCTATTACTTGCCAGCCTGTTTCCTGAGGATGTTTCGGCAGTGGTTGCTTATGTGCCTTCAGCCTTAGTACATAGTGGTCAGAATGCCGCCGACCCAGCGGTAGGCCGAGATGGGCCTGCTTGGTTATTAGATGGTAGACCATTGACCCATATCTGGGAAAATAACAAAACAGCAACTTGGGCACCTTTTGATGAGGGAGAGCCTCCTTATCGTCATGAGTTAGCGATGTTAACTGCTTTGGACGATCTAGAAGCAGTTGCTCGTGCTCGTATTAAGGTTGAAAATATCCAAGCTCCGGTGATTTTGCTTTCTGCTACGGATGATGGTGCTTGGCCTTCCAGTCGTTATAGCAAAATGGTCTATGACAAATTACAGGAAGTTAATTTTCCTTATGATGTTGAGTGGGTGGATACGGTAGATGGTGGACATAGCATTGTTTTCCCCTATTTGCCGACCACGCAGTTAACTTATACCCACCCCGTTTCTAAACGGATGAGTGTGCAAGGGGGGCGTGCTGATGCTAATGCTATTTCTAATAAAAATAGCTGGCAGAGCATCAAGGGTTTTCTGGCAAAAGCAGTGACCGATAAGGCAGTTTAAAGAGAGTTTTATGAGTAATACGAAAATAGATTTAATTGATCAATTACTGGGCTTGGAACCAGATAGCTCTACCTATGAAGCACGTCATTTTAGAGATAAAGTGTTGCATGGTACACAAGATAGTTATGAGGCACTTTTTAATGCAAAAATTCGTCTAAACTTGGCTTGGCGCTATTTGGTAGCAATTTACGCTAGTCAGTTATCTAATGCGCCTGAGTTACTACAACATTATATAGATGAAGGGCAAAAACATGGTGTTGAACAGAATCAGTTGGTAGCGGTGCAAAGTAATCGTCTTGAAGATATTGAAGACAAGCAATTACGCACGATTTTAGAGTTTACAGCCAAGTTGATTTTAAAACCTATTGAGGGTGATAAAGAGGCTGTCTTAACACTGACAAAAGAGGGTATTGAGGCACGTGACATTGTGGCTCTAAGTCAATTAATTGCATTTTTATCATATCAAATTCGTCTCTTTGCTGGACTAAAAGCCATGCAAGCATGGGAGCAGAAATAATGACGCAAGAAATTATCAAGAAAAATGGCTTTACTAACGAAGTGCTAGGTTGGAAGGCGTGGTTAGATACGGTTAAGCTAGATGAAGCAACACCAGAACAGATGGCAGTCTTAGAAGCCAGTCATCCCCAAGCTAAGACGTCTGATTATTATTTACTATTAGTGCATGAGCCAGAGATTTTAGATCATCGTTCAATTACTTATAACGCCATTATGTACGCGCCACGAGGTTTAGTGCGAGCTGACCGTGAGTTAGGTGCATTGGCTGTATCGCGTATTAATGGTTGTGTCTATTGCGCCTCCGTTCATGCGCAGCGCTTTGAGCAATTAGCCAAACGCAATGAGGTGGTAGCCGAGCTCTTCGAGGACCCAAACACAGCGGGTACTAATGACCGTGATAAAGCAATTATTGCTATGGCGACTAAATTGACGCTTGAACCAGAAAATTTTGGTGCTGAAGATATTCAGAAATTAGTTGATGTGGGTTTTGAGCCAAAAGAGGTCTTGGACCTTATTCATTCTGTTTCTATTTTCGGTTGGGCTAATCGCTTGATGTTGAATTTAGGTGAGCCGGTAGAACAGTCTTAAAACGAACTTTTAAAACTGTATTTTCACTAGACAGAGGAGTTGGCCTTTTTACAAGAGCCTAACTCCTCTTTTTAGTTTTAATAGGTCAGGCTGGCCAAGTAGTCTTTGATAACAGGCTTGGGATTGAGCTCATTTTCTAAAACCACCCAGAGTAGTAAACGGGCTTTTTTAGGACTTAGAAAACCACTCATTATTGCACCATGATTTTGCAAATCGATTTCACCACCGTGATAGCCGTAGGTTTTAAAAGCGGTTGAACCTGCGCCGGTAGCAGAGCTAACCATGACAGTCTTTAATTTAGCCCATTTGGCAATCCATTGAGCCACTAAGGGGCTGACATGGCCTGCACCAACACCGGCAAAAACAATTCCGTCAAAGCGATCACCTAAGGGATCGAGGATATCTTGTTGATTTAACAAGCTGCCTTGTTCACCTAGGTGATTAGTCCAGAGTAATACGTTTTTTGTACATTCTGTGGGTTTTGTATAAATTATCCGTTTGGGTTCAGCGGCGAAGTATATCGGCTTTCCTTCAACGATGGTGCCCGCAGCACCGATATTGGATACAAAAGCTGCTAGATTTAGACTATGCTTTTTTTGTACCCAGCGTGCATAGTGAATCTCCTCATTCATTACTACCAACACACCACGGCCACGGCTATTTTTACTTACTGCTACTCGTATTGAACTAAGTAAATTAGCTGGGCCATCGGCTCCCACTGCTGATGCACCGCGCATTGCTCCCATCAGGATCAGAGGGTGCTCATAAGGCCAGAGCAAATCTAGTAAAAAAGCACTTTCTTCAAGCGTATCCGTTCCCTGAGTTAGGATGACGCCAGCAGCACCGTTGGCGATCTGTTTTTCTGCCCAATCTAGTGCTTTTAATAAATCGTTAATATTAAGGTGAATGCTAGCGACTTGATTCAGTGCCTCAGCATGAATATCGGCGAGTTCGCTTACTCCAGGAATTGAGGCGATTAAATCGCTGGCCGATAGTGTTGGGACAATACCGTCTGCCTCAGCACTCTCAGGGGTCATGCTAATCGTACCGCCTAAAGAGCCTACTGCCACCTTGGATAATTTACTATTTGACATGTTTCCCCCTAAGTTAAAAGAGTCCTTAAGCATATCCTAAGCTTTTTTATTAAAAACGCTTTGTGACTGATCAAGTAGTTGAGTAATTTTTATAGTAAAACACAATGCTAAAGGGTTTACCCTGTGTTTATCAATAAATTGGATAGACTAAGCTGTATATACTTATACTTTTATCGTTATAGCTTGAAGTTTTGAGGTGCGTCACACAATTAATTTTTATTCAAAAAGTAGTTTTTTATTTTATTTTAAATCGTAAGTATTCAATTTATTCTTGTGGAGGAAATTGATATGACGTTTAGGTCAAGGGAG
>JAAYRZ010000203.1 GCA_012518515.1 Alcaligenaceae bacterium | reverse complement strand
GAGATCCTCAATCACAAACGTCCTTTAACTTTAGCCATGATATGGAGATTACACAAAGGGCTTGGTATTCCCGCTGAAATCCTAATCCAACCACCAGCAAGTAGCTAAGCATACCCCCACTACGAAGCCGGCATCGGCTTAGCCGCCAAACTCAAATCCTCTTCATTGTCTTCATCTGTCACCACCTGCTCAAGCTCATTACCAAGCACATCTTCCGTTCCTTCTTTTGCAGGCGTCAAGCGCGATGGCGTATGTCCGGCTGCCGTTGCACGTCCCTTAGCAGTACGTGCTTTGCTGCTCATACGTCCGACATTTATATTGGCAGCGGGTGCCTGTCCATCTTTATCCTGACCAAAATAAACCACTGTATGCGGATATGGCAATTCAATATTAGCGGCATTAAAGTGCTTTTTAACCAAGCGATTGTAGCCACGCTGAACTGCCCATTGCATACCAGGCGTAGTTTTAATCAAGACCCTGATAGTGACGCCGCGCTCATTAATCGCCGTTACCCCAGGAATGGTGATCTCTTCTAGAATTTCTGGTGCCAAGACATCATTTTCCATCAACTCGGCAAATGCCTGCTCTAAGTGATAAATGGCTTCGTCCACATTTTCTCGGTGAGCAATGGTGTACTCACCCATATGATAAGAAAAGTCGCGCATATGATTCACCACCACATCCACAGAGGAGAAGGGAATCAGGTGATAACCACCATCCAACGTGCGTAAGCCAACCGAACGGATCGTCATTTTTTCCACCGTACCGAACACACCACCAGCTTCAACCACATCATTGACGTTCATGCCGTTTTCAATTTGAATAAACACACCGGTAATAATATCCTGCACTAATTTCTGTGCACCAAAACCAATGGCTAAACCCACCACACCGGCACCAGCAATCAATGGGCCAATATTAATACCGATTTGAGACAACACCACCAACGCTGTCATAGTAATAATCAAAATCAGCGCTGCATTACGAAATAACGACAGCAAGGTTCTCTCACGGGCACTGGGCTCTTGCTGACCCACTCCACTCAAACGGTTCTCTATAAAACTCGCAAGAATGGTCCAACTTAGCGCTGCAAATAGCAAAATAATCGCCACATGCACCAGCATATTGATCAGGCCTTGACCTGAATCGGAAGCTAGCCAAGCAGCCAAGTCAAAAGCATGCCACGCATCAAGCACGACTAATAGCACCACCACGATGGTAAAAAGACGCAAACCTTTTAGAATAGCAGGTACATAGGAATTAATTCGTGCTTCAAGTAAGGGAAGACGAGTACGCATCTCCTCAGACAAATGGATACGGCGACTCAGCGTTGCAGTGAGTACTGCTGATACCATCAGACCTAACACAATTGCCACAATACTTTGCAAGGTTGCCTGTGCCATAAAAGGTAAGGCATTATCAGTATCAATCTGACTGACGACCAGTAACACAGTAAAGTAAATAATGGCTAAGACATGCCAAATTCTAGCGAACAGACGCATTAGTGTGCCGAAAAAAGCCATAGAAGCTTGCTTAGAACGCTCAATCACACGATCACGTACTTCAATCCTATTTTTCCAAATCCCTCGGACTGCATAAATATAAACACCCAACATAATCAGCAAAGCGACCATGCTACCGAATGCCGTTGTAAACAGAGCAGACACCACCGGAACCACTAACAGCATGCCGTATCCAACCACTTGTACCAAGACGCCTAGCCATCGGTTCCAGTACTGCGCAGCCTCATCGGACATAGCTAACAAACGCAACTTTGGAAAACGCGTTGCAAATACAGTCCGCACTAATGCTCGGGTCACTTCCACCACAATAAAAGCATTAACAAAAAGTGACTCAAAGGTGCCAGCGACCTCACCCTCTCCTGCGATTAACAAGATAACGCCATAAGCAACGATCCCAGCCAACGCAACGCCAAGCACATCCATCAGAAGTGCAGCAATCACAGCCATACTTTTTCTTAAGAAAGCAGCACCCTGCCGACGAATAGGCGGCCCCTCAACCGGTGGGGCATGTTTAAGCCGGTTATTAACCCACCGAAAACCACGAGAAGCAAGCAGACGAATCACCACAAAAGCGACTATTGTGGCTGCAATAACTAAGGCTAAATTCCATAATGCAGTCTTCCAACGCGGCATATTAATCCCTTCGACCTCCTCACCACGGGCAATAGCACCAACCGCATCCGCCGTATGGCCAAGGTCATTGAGTACTTTTGTCAAAAAAACCTGCGTACTATCTGCCACTTTTCTGGGTAAGGAATCATCCATACCCTCTACTGCTGACAGAAGACTCGCTTTACCTGGATTCTCAGGCACCTGAGCTCGCAACTGCTCAATTAATTGATTACGAGTCTGCTCATTTTCTAGCAAATCGGCTAACTGAGTTAAAGAGGTTCCACTTGCAGGTGCTTCTGTAGCAGTCTGCTGTGCTTGAACAGAAAACACCATAAAAAGCGCAAAAGACAGTAATAAAAACAGCTTCAGCAGAAGCCCCAAAACAGCGTGTGGCCATTTTTCCCTATGGAACTGAGTCAATGATGATGTTTGGATTATCATGGACGGTACAGGCACGAGATTACTCCCTCTGTTAAATATATTCTTCAAAAATATGGATTTTTAACCCCTACGGTAACATAAGCAGAGAGGGTGACGAAAGTCGCCATCAGATACAAGATGCAACCATATTATGAGAGAGTGCCGAACGCTCTTATGATTATTTTTTCTTAATTTCCCAATGCCCGCGTGTTCCACCAACACGCTCAAGCCAACCCGCAGCCTTTAGATTATTTAAATGCTTTTT
>JAAYRZ010000030.1 GCA_012518515.1 Alcaligenaceae bacterium | reverse complement strand
GAGCGTATTATCCTCATTGGCCTCGGCAAAAAGGAAGATTATAACGCTAAGGCTCTCTTAAAAGCACATGAAGCACTTGCCAAGGTATGTAACGATCTTAGTCTCGACGAAGCAGCTAGTACATTATTGCTAGAAGCTGCTGACGATACCTCCGCAAGCAGTGCAGCGAGATTTGCTGCGCGCGCCCTAGAAAATGCCCAGTACCGCTACACTGAAACCTTAGGCAAAGAGGCTAAAAAGAAAAGTGAAGCCCCTAGCTTAGCCCAGCTTCTCTTTGTCTGCGATAAAGCACAAACTAAAGAAGTTGAAGCTGGTATTACCGAAGGTAAAGCCATTGCTCAGGGGATGGCCTTAAGCCGTCAGTTAGGTAATTTACCCGGTAACTTCGCGACCCCTACTTATTTAGGTAAGCAAGCCAAAGCATTAGCTAAAGAGTACGAAAGCCTTGAAGTTCAAGTTCTCGAGAAAAAGCAAATTGAAGCGTTGAAAATGGGTTCTTTCCTATCCGTTGCTGCTGGTTCAGAAGAACCGCCACGCTTTATCGTTTTACATCACAAACCCAAAAACACTAAGGACTCGGAAGCCCCTATCGTTTTTGTCGGTAAAGGCGTGACCTTTGATACTGGTGGTATTTCTCTTAAGCCCGGTGCTGGTATGGATGAGATGAAATGGGACATGGGAGGTGCAGCCACCGTTCTCGGACTCTTCAAATTCATCGCCGAAGTCGGTCTTGATAAAGAAGTTGTCGGCTTAATCCCTGCAACTGAAAATATGCCAAGTGGCCGCGCCACAAAACCTGGTGATGTAGTCACTAGCATGTCCGGCCAAACCATTGAGATTCTCAATACAGATGCTGAAGGTCGCTTGATCCTATGTGATGCCTTAACCTACGCAGAGCGTTTTGAGCCTAAGGCGGTGATTGACATTGCCACCCTAACTGGTGCTTGCGTCATCGCTCTCGGCAAGGTGCACTCTGGTCTCTTTAGTAATAACGATGAGTTAAGTGCAGCCCTACATCAGGCCGGTAATGCCGCTTGTGACTTAGCATGGCCTATGCCATTAGATAAAGAGTATCAGGAACAACTTAAGAGTGAGTTTGCCGACATGCAAAACATCGGTGGTCGTGAAGCGGGTGCAGTAACTGCTGCTTGCTTCCTTGCTCGTTTCACTGAAAAGTACCCATGGGCACACTTGGATATTGCTGGTACTGCATGGGACAAAGCCGGTGGTTCTAAGGGCTCAACTGGACGTCCACTGCCTTTATTAGCCCAATACTTACTTGATAGCAAGTAAGTCGAGGTAATGGCAATGAGCGTCAAGGTATTTTTTGCTTTTGGAGTCAAGCACCGCATTCAACAAGCGGCGCTGACTGCTGCAAAAAACTATCGTTCAGCCAAAAAGATACTGGTGTACAGTTCCGAGCAAAAGCGACTAGACGGATTCAGTCGTATGCTTTGGGACCTGACACCAGCTTCTTTTATTCCTCAAGAAAGCATCCGAACGCTTGGGGAACTGCGTAGCCTACTTATGCAGGAATGGGCTGAGGAAGATAAACCCCAGCCTATTTTTCTTTTGCAAAACGCAGAGCTACTCATGGCAGAGGAGCTGAA
The DNA here is from genome assembly GCA_012518515.1 of Alcaligenaceae bacterium. Classification (GTDB taxonomy): domain Bacteria; phylum Pseudomonadota; class Gammaproteobacteria; order Burkholderiales; family Burkholderiaceae_B; genus Oligella. Next base: position 677 of record JAAYRZ010000030.1, on the reverse strand, counting down.
CTCCCTAGCTGCCGATATCTGGCTTCTTAATCTGGATTTGGCATGTCCTCCTCAGTACCAACAGTTTGCCTGTGTACTGGAAATCGTTTCAGAACACGAAGCCGACAAACAATACGCACGCCAACGCTGGAAGCAATACCGTGCAGAAGGCGTTGAGCTTATTTCACACCAAATGGGTAAAAAGTAAGGGGATCGCTACATGTCTACTTTTTTTCGTAAACGTCCGCCCTACCAAGCTCGTCACGAGCATAACACCGAGATTGATGAAGACTTACCAATCATCGGCCCCGCCTCTGATTCTGATGATGATTTTCCACTACTTGAACCGGAGATGGGTACTGAAGTCGATGCTGATGACGACTTTCCTATTGTCGGACCAGCCGCCGAGGATGAGTCGGCCGAAGCCTTAGCGTTAGCAGATTTCGCAGAGATACCGATTGTCGAAGCCACAGAAACTAAGCCCTCAAGACAATTTACTCCTTCCACTAAGCTTAACTTACCGGAGGCCCCTGCATGGGTTCAGGAACAAGCTAACAAACTATCAACACATGACATCAACGATTTACCCGATAGCATTCCAGTTCAATTAGAAAATGCCATTCAGGTCATCATTAGCAATGAGATGGAAGCGGCAGAAAAAAGAATCAAACAAAAGATTCTAGATGAATTAAACGCAT
>JAAYRZ010000029.1 GCA_012518515.1 Alcaligenaceae bacterium | reverse complement strand
TGTACCATTTGCTTTAAACCAGGTGTTGCTTCTTCTTTAGAAGGTGCTTCTACTGCACGCTCATCTAACACCTCAATGATATGCCAACCGAATTGGCTTTGTACTGGCTCAGGCACAATTTCTTTGACTTTTGCATCAAGCACAGCCTCTGCAAACTCGGGTACAAAGTTATTGGCTTCAGCCCAACCTAAATCACCACCTTGTTGGCCTGAGCCCACATCTACCGAATGATTTTTTGCTGCTTCAGCGAAATCAATTTTTTTGTCTTTGATTTGCTTGAGGATATCCTTAGCGTCTTCCTCTTCGGCAACCAAGATGTGACGGATGTTGAATTCTTTAGCATCTTTAGCGTCAGCTACAAGCTCTTCATATGCCTTATCAATTTCAGCGTCAGAGGGGGTGTTGTCTTCCATCCACTGGGCGATCAGGCTGTTAATTAAAATCTCTTTACGAGAGTTTTCAATTAACATGCGAGTTTGCTCATCCTTGTCCAGTCCTTGGTTAACCGCTTCTTGAGATAAAATCTCACCAGTAATTAATTGATCTAAGACCAACTTGCGGTTTTCTGCAGTGTCCTCCATGCCACGTGATGACATGGCTTGCATCATAGTGTCGATTTCTGATTGAGGAATGGGTTGGCCATTAACCGTTGCAGCGTTTTGTGCAGAAACAGGGAAGGCTAGTGCGACTGCTGCCGCTAAAATCAAGCGTTTCATAGATATCCTATTGAGCGTTGTTATTAAATTGCTTAAGTTTAAGATTGAATTTATTCTTCAGAGCCTGAAAGCTTCAGAGCTAAGGCGTGAATTGGGAAAGGCATCAGGTCCTCTAATAGCTCATACACCATACGTTGACGCTGTACACGTGATACACCGTCAAACTTAGCTGAGCGCATAGTCACTGTGAAGTGATTAGCCCCGTCGCGATTGCCAGCGTGCTGGGCATGTAGATGTGAGTCATTAACCACTTCTAATTCAATGGCTTCTAATACCGCCAGACGCTCACGGATAACATCAACCCGATCTTCAGGTTTTGGCGTATTTAAATGATCACTCATATATATGTATCTCCATAAGTTCTACTGTAGATGGACAGTCAGTTATTTTAAAAGTTCATTATTAAATTGACTGCTTTAAGCTTGGCTATCATCATCTTGCATATACTTTGCAAGCATCAGTGATTGTCCAATGACAAAGACGATAAGCAAAATAGTCAAACCAAATACTTTAAATGTAGCCCATTGGTCCGTTGTAAAGTAACCGGAAAATGCCACAAATAGATTAAGTATACCCATAACCACAAAAAAAGCAGACCAACTATAGGCTAATTTTGTCCAGACGGGCTCCGGCAGCGTGATTTGTGTACCCATCAAGCGCTTGATCAAATTGTTTTTAAAGAGTGCGAGGGCACCCGCAATAATAACGGCAAAAGCCCAGTACAGTACCGTAGGCTTCCACTTGATAAAGCCTTCATCTTGTAAGTAAATAGTTAAACCACCAAATAATACGATGACAATCAGATTTATCCAATGAGTCGTTTCAATTTTTTGCTTTCTTAGCTTTAGCCAGATTATCTGTAAGGCAGTCGCAACAATGGCGACTTTAGTTGCTAAATAAATATCCCCCATCTTGAGGGCGACAAAAAAGAGAATGAGTGGCAGGAAATCAAAAATTATTTTATTCATAAGGCTTTTGTTAATGGTAAAACGCTTAGGTGGGCTCCTAGTTTATCAGACTGTATTAGTTAGAGTCGTGTCATGCACGTTTTTTTAAAGGGTGCTTTTATTGAATTTTGATGCTTTTAACATCATAAGCTGTTTTTCCTTTTTTGTTCTTTCTTAATTAATACCAGACCTTTTTATAAGTGACAAAATCTTTCTGGTAAAATTAAAACTTTATCCACAAAAACAAGACCATTAGACGGAGTGTAAATGAAAGCTCTAAAACTTACTAAACTAAGTGTGCTGATATCATCTTTTTTGGCAGCCGGCTCAATTATGGCCCAAACAGTTAATGTCGGTGTTTCTGTATCTGCTACAGGCCCTGCAGCTTCACTAGGTATTCACGAGCGTAATACAGTTGATATTGTTCCTACTAAAGTAGGTGATGTAGAGATCAATTACTTCGTCTTGGATGATGCCACAGATACGGCTCAGGCAGTACGTAATATGCGTAAGCTTATCAGTGAGGAAAGTATTGACGTGATGGTGGGCAGCACCGTGACTCCGGGCTCGCTCGGTATGGTCGACGTAGGTGCTGAGATGAAGGTACCAGTCATCAGTCTAGCTGGTAATGCAGTCGTTATTGAACCTCAAGAAGGCGCCAAGGTTTGGGCTTTTAAGACACCACAAAATGATGCCTTGATGGCGACTGCAATTCGCAAAAATATGGAAAAGCAGGGTATTAAGACAGTTGCCTATATTGGCTTTGCCGATGCCTATGGCACAGGTTGGTTGACCGAACTTGAAAAAGCGCTAGACGGTTCTGGGATTGAAATTGTTGCTACCGAGAGTTTTGCCCGTAGTGATACCAGTGTGACAGGTCAGGTCATGAAAATTATTTCAGCCAAACCGGATGCTGTCTTAGTTGGTACAGCCGGTACTCCGGGTGCCTTACCGCAGCGCGAGTTGATACAACGTGGTTTCAAGGGCGTAACCTACCATACTCACGGTTCAGCTAATAACGATTTCTTGCGAGTATGTGCTAAAGCATGTGAAGGTGTGATTCTACCGGTTGGTCCTTTAGTTGTGGCAGAGCAGCTAGACGATTCTCATCCATCCAAGCAAGTCAGCCTAGACTACATCAAGCTTTATAACGATAAGTTCGGTGAGGGTACGGTTAATAGCTTTGGTGGACATATGTGGGATGCTTCTGTATTGATTAATGCAGCTATTCCTGCCGCTATTGAGAGTGGCGCTGAGCCAGGTACTGAAGCCTTCCGCATCGCCATGCGTGATTCTCTTGAAAACCTTCAAGAGGTATTAGGTGTTCATGGTGTCTTTAATACGAGTAAAGAAGACCATAACGGTATGGATGAGCGTTCTCGAGTTGTGATCAAAATTGAAGATGGCAAGTGGGTCTACGATCCAGACTTGGAGTAATCTTTATATATCATCAAAAGGTCGCCAGGGTTTGTTAAATAACCTGGCGCTTTTTGATAGTACTATCGTTTGACTTTGTTACTCATTTATTTCAAAAAAAACTTAGTCAATTTTCATAACATCAGATTTTCTCTTAATCTGATTTAAAATTATTGCTTTTTATAAGCTATACCTTTTTAACAAGTACATAGTATGAATTGGGAAATCGCCAAAATCCTTATACAGGATGGCTTGGTAACAGGGGTTATCTACGCCCTGATGGCAGTATCATTAGTGCTGGTCTTCGCTGTTACACGAATCATTTTTATTGCTCAGGGTGAGTTTATTTCATTTGGTGCATTGACTTTTGCCATTATGGTTAATGGTCAAATACCTGCGACCATTTGGCTATTGCCTGTGTTTGGAGCCATCATTCTTTTACTGGATCTCTACCAGTTTCTAATTAAACGCAGCTGTTCCTCAAAAAGATTATTGAAGAGTGCCGTCTTGAACCTGGCGCTTCCTTTGCTGCTTGCCTTTATTGTTCCCCCAATTTTGGCGATGAATCCTTCAATCTGGATCAAAGCATTATTGACTCTATGTTTGATTGTTCCGGTGGGGCCTATGGTGTACCGTCTTGTGTTCCAGCCAGTGGCTGAGGCACCAGGCTTATTGCTGTTAATAATTTCAATTGCGATGCATTTTGCCTTTGTTGGTTTAGGTCTGGTGTTTTTTGGAGCAGAGGGCTGGCGTGTTTCCGAGCCATTCTTTGATGGTTCAGTTGAGTTTTTTGGTCTGATGTGGACTTATCAAAGTCTCTTCGTGATTGCCATGACCATTTTCATTATTGTCGCCTTGTACTTTTTCTTTGAGAAAACCATTTATGGAAAGGCCTTACGTGCTACTGCCGTCAATCGCAAAGGGGCACGCTTGATGGGAATTAGCACCAGTTTATCTGGTTATATTTCTTTCTGGATTACTTCGCTAATTGGTGTTATTTCAGGCATCTTATTAGTCTCCTTTATCACGATTACTTATGAGACGGGCTTTATGATTGGTCTTAAGGGCTTCGTCGGTGCCATTATTGGTGGCCTAGTGAGTTACCCAGTGGCCGCAGTTGCTGCTGTGGCAGTGGGCATTATTGAAGCCTTCAGTACCTTCTGGGCCAGTGATTATAAGGAAGTGATAATCTTTACCCTGATTTTACCGGTGTTATTAATCCGTTCATTAACCATTCAAAAACATGATGATGAGGAATAAGATGAATAATATGACCTCTTCTCAAGAAGTAGTTAAGCAAGAAAAAGTATCAGCAAGAAAAACCGGACTCCGAAAACTTAATCCTTTTGTGCTGCTCTTCATCGTTGGGCTGATTATCTTGCCACAATTGTCAATGGTGCCAGAGTTCTGGATTAACCAGATGAATAGTATCGGTATCTCTGCTCTGGTTGTTTTTGGTCTAGTGATTCTGACTGGCTCCGCTGGTATGACCTCCTTTGGTCAAGCAGCTTTTGTCGGTATCGGTGCCTATTCCACAGCTTATTTGACCGTGACTTTAGGCTATTCACCATTTTTAGGCTTAGCGGTGGGCTTATTGATTACGGGTGTAGTCGCTTGGTTATTGGGCCAATTAACCCTACGTTTATCAGGCCACTTTTTACCCTTAAGTACGATTGCCTTATGTCTGGTTTTTTACTATTTATTCGGTAATATGAGCTTTTTGGGCCGTCATGATGGTTTACCTGGTGTTCCGGCCATTCATATTTTTGGTATTTCCTTGCAACCGGCACGCAATAACTTTTATCTGATTTGGTTCTGTGTGTTAGCAGCTTTGTGGTTCAGTCAAAACCTGCTGAACTCTCGCACCGGTCGTGCCATTCGTGCCTTGAATCGTGGCGAAACCATGGCTCGCTCTTTTGGTGTAAAAACGCATCATTATAAGATGTTGGCCTTTGTTTACGCGGCCTTACTAGCTGCGCTAGCTGGTTGGTTGTATGCACATGAGCAGCGCGCAGTGAGCCCAAGTACCTTTGGTATTAATTACGGTATTGAGTACCTCTTCATGGCGATTATTGGTGGTTTCGGTAGTCTATGGGGAGCTATTTTCGGTGCTGCTATTATTTTGATTTTGCGTGATCAAATTCAGGATATTGCGCCTAAATTGATAGGTAGTAACGTGAACGTCGAGATGGTTTTCTTTGGCGTTATGATGATTCTGATTTTGCAGCATGCGCGCGAAGGTCTAATTCCACTAATTGTGCAATGGTTTAGACGTTTAAAAGATAGACGAGCTGGCCATGGAGCCGATACTGTTGCTAGTACACGTTTAGCTTACGGTGTTGAACGTTTGCGTTTGCAAAAACCTGCTCAACCATTGCCTTCTAGAGTGCAGAAAGACCATGTTGCAGCTGATAAAGCGATTTTGCAGGTACAAAAGGTACGTAAGGAGTTTGGTGGACTAGTCGCGGTTAATGATATTAGCTTTGAAATTAAGCCCGGAGAAATTATGGGTTTAATCGGTCCTAACGGTGCGGGTAAAAGTACCACCTTTAATCTCTTGACAGGGGTGTTAAATCTCACTTCCGGCAAGGTGCTATTTCATGGTCAGGATATTTCTAATTGGCCGGCTCATCGTATTGCGAAGCTGGGTATTGCTCGTACTTTCCAGCACGTCCAGTTGCTGCCGGATATCAGTGTGGTAGAAAACGTGGCACTTGGTGCTCACTTACGTGCAAGTAGCGGTGCTATACGTGGTGCGCTACGCTTAGAAAGTGAGTCCGAGCATCAACTATTAGATGAGGCGATGAAGCAGCTTAAGCGTGTGGGGCTTGAGGAATATGCCTTATTGCCTGCGGGTGATTTGTCACTAGGGCAGCAGCGTATTATTGAAATTGCTCGCGCGCTTTGTCTGGATCCAAGTTTATTGCTACTTGATGAGCCAGCAGCAGGATTGCGTTATAAAGAAAAAGAGGAATTAGCGACCGTATTACGTGCCTTACGCGACGAAGGCATGAGTGTTTTATTGGTTGAACATGATATGGATTTTGTGATGCGTTTGACAAATCATTTGGTGGTTATGGACTTCGGTACGCAGATCGCCGAAGGCACACCTGCCGAAGTTCAGGCAAATCCTGCCGTGCTTGAGGCGTATTTAGGAGGTGTAGCAGATGAGTAATACAAACGAATTGTTATTAGATGCTCAAAACATCTCCGTCTATTACGGTCAAGTACAAGCAGTAGATGAGGTCAGTATTAATATCCGACCAAGCCAGATTGTAACTGTCATTGGTGTTAACGGTGCAGGTAAGAGTAGTCTCATGAATGCTCTCATGGGTAATTTGCCGAGTAATGGTCGTAGTACGGGTAAGGTTCAATACCTTGGTCAGGATATCTCAGCACTTGGCGTGGAGCGCCGCGTGGCTCGAGGTCTAAGCTTAGTACCTGAAACCCGTGAATTGTTCAACTCCATGACCGTCGAGGATAATCTGATTCTTGGTGCTTTTAGATTCCGATCAGATAAGGATGGCGAGAGACAATATAAGCTTAAGGATATTTATGAGTTATTTCCTCGCCTCAAAGAGCGTCGTCAGCAATTTGCCGGTACGCTTTCTGGTGGCGAACGTCAGATGCTTGCTCTTGGGCGAGCCTTGATGACTAATCCTAGCTTATTACTGCTTGATGAACCTAGTTTAGGTTTGGCACCGTTGATCGTACGCGAAATTTTCCAGATAATTCAGTACCTACGAGAAGAGGGTGCTTCGATTCTTCTGGTAGAACAAAATGCTCGTGCTGCATTACAGATTGCCGATTATGCTTATGTGCTTGAGATGGGGCGTCTCAGTTTGAAAGGTCCCGCTTCTGAGTTGCTTAATCATCCTGGCGTGATTGAAAGCTATTTGGGTTTGGGGGGTAATAAAGCGATTAAATAAGCATTGCGCTACTGCTTGATTTTAGATTAAGGCTTGAATGCAAGATTAGATAGCATTTAGGCCTTTTCTTTTTGGCTAATAAAATAGTATGAATATTCAATTGCTTTAGTCTCATAATGATTACATAAAAAAACTGCACTTCATAATCAAATGAAGTGCAGTTTTTAGTTTAATTTAAGTTATTAAAAACTAATTAGCGCCCAGAAGCTCCGGTAATCCCAGAGAAATAACGGGTACATAAGTGATTAGTCCTAGGAAGCCTAATAAAATCAGTAGCCATGGCGTGGCGGCCTTCATCACTCTAGTAACAGGGAGTCCTGTCACCGCTGAGGCTACGAATAAGTTCAAACCGATTGGAGGAGTCACTAATCCAATCTCCATATTCACAATCATGATGATACCGAAGTGAATCGGGTCAATACCTAGTTCAACCGCAATCGGGAAGAAGATAGGTGCCATGATTAAAATAATTGCAGATGGCTCCATGAACATACCAGCAAGTAGTAAGACTAAATTCACTACAATTAGGAACATCCAAGGCTCTAGCCCCAAGCTAAGTACCCATTGTGATATTAGCTGTGGAATTTGCTCAGTTGTCAATACATGAGCAAACAACATAGCATTGGCAATGATGAACATTAACATCACGGACATTTTGCCAGAGTCTAGCATGACTTTAGGAAAGTCTTTGATTGCCATGTCTTTGTAGACAAAGAGAGCAATAAATGCTGAGTAAACAGCAGCTACTGCGGCGGCCTCTGTCGGAGTAAACATGCCAGAGTAAATACCGCCAAGAATAATCACCATCAGCAATAAGCCCCAAAGTGATTTTCTTAATGCGCTAAACCACTCAGAGAAACTGGCTCGAGGTTGCGCCGGCAGGTTTTTGATGCGAGCAACAATATAGACCGCTACAATCAGTGCTAATCCTAGTAATAAACCTGGAACCACACCGGCAATAAACATTTTACCGACAGACTGCTCAGTTGCAGCAGCATAAACAACCATTACGATGGAAGGCGGGATTAAGATACCCAATGTACCGGCATTACTAATAACACCAGCACCAAACTCTGCAGGATAGCCTGAACGCACCATGCCGGCAATGGCAATTGAACCAACTGCCGCTACGGTGGCAGGACTAGAGCCAGAGAGGGCCGCAAACAGCATACAAGCGAGTACGGAGCCAATCGCTAAGCCGCCACGCACATGGCCCACGCAAGCATTAGCAAAGTCAATTAAACGTCTAGCAGCACCACCTGTAGTCATAAAAGCACCGGCTACTAGGAAGAAAGGAATGGCTAGTAATGTATAGTGTTCAGATGTTTCGAACATCTTGATTACCAGACTACGTACGGAGTCAGGGCTGAAAGCCATGATGGTAAGTGCGCTAGATAGTCCCAATGAAATAGCGATGGGTACCCCAATGAGCATTAAGCTAAAAAGCAGCACAAATAACATGATAATAGTCATTATTTTTGCTCCGTTACTGAGTTGTTATCATTATCTGCCTTTTGCTCTAAGAACTCATCT
>JAAYRZ010000202.1 GCA_012518515.1 Alcaligenaceae bacterium | reverse complement strand
GCCCTAACATGCGTGCAACTGAAAGACCGGAACGCGGTACCGTATCATGAGCATAAAAATCACCCTGATGAAACTCTGGGTCTGTTGTAATGGCTCGTCGCGCCACTTCGTTAAAAGCAATATTTTGAGCAGAAAGACTTGGGGTACTAGCAATGACGACACAATGATCGACTCGCTCTGGCCACTGAATGGCCCAACTCAAAGCCTGCATCCCACCTAATGAGCCACCCATGACTGCGGCAAACTGCCGAATACCGAAATAATCTGCCAAACGGGCCTGGGCATTAACCCAGTCCTCAACAGTGATCACTGGAAAGTCTGCTCCCCAGGGCTTATCAGTACGAGGATTAATACTAGCGGGACCTGTAGAACCAAAACAAGAACCCAGATTATTGATCCCAATGACATAAAACTTATTGGTATCTACTGGCTTGCCGGGACCCACCATATTGTCCCACCAACCGATATCCTTGGGGTCATCCGCGTTGATGCCAGCCACATGGTGCGACGCATTTAAAGCATGACAGATGAGGACGGCATTAGAGCGATCCTCATTTAACTCGCCATAGGTTTCTACCGCTAGCGTGTATTCTGGCAACGACTGGCCACTACTCAATACTAAGGGTTCACTAAAGGAAATATACTCAGGCCGTACAAGGCCTACTGAAGATGAGGGGACATTGTTAGACATATAAACTCACAACCTTTTAGCAGGATTTTTAGACGCCCGCAAGCATACAAATCGGCGTCACAAATGACATATTATGAGCTAAAACCCGACAAAGCAGGTCAAAGCAATGCGCACTTTACAATTATAAAAGCTCAATTAGTCGATTGTAGCACCAATTTTTAGCTCTTGAAAAAAGCGCTCGCTCTGTTCCTCGAACTGACTATTACTCTCAGGACCTGCAGTATATTGCTGCACAATCAGCCTCCCCTCTTGTACTACCTTTGCAGTTGCAATGAGATGCTTAGTCTCAACCCCCACACTCAACTTAAATGGCTCTCCCAGGGCCGGCAAATCCTGCTCATAGACTTCCTGAAAATCATCAGGAGCTACTTCCAATCGTGGGTCACGCTTTAAATTCATGCTACGTAATAATTCTTTTGCCACGGCCTCAGGCTCCAAATGCTCGGGCACCAGCATATAACTCAGATTAAAACTACTCTGATCCTTCACTGCAATCCATTGCACCATTTGTAAAGGCTCCGCTTGCTCATCAAATAAAGAATACGAACGCTCCATGATCGCAGGCTGCGTCGGAAACAGCGCATCAATCGTATAGCCTTCAAGCGTGTGCTTTTGTTGATGCCATTCCTGCTTTTGACAGGCAGTGAGCAATAAAGACACACTAATAGCGATCGACAAAAAAAATATTTTTGTCAAACTTCTCTGGATCATTTGAATAAAGGTGTGCAACATAGTAAAAACCTGAAAGTTATTAGCCCATATAATGCTGAATAAAAAGCCCACGACAAGAGAAAGAATTACAATGGTTCTCAGTTAATAAGGCTAACATAAGCATAATTACTTTTATTAGTTAGTTTAAAAAATATCACAGGATCTAATTGTGTCTAAATTTACAACAATAAAAGCGCAGCAGGATTTACTAGCGCAAATAGGTAGAGGTATTGAGCGAGAGACGTTACGTATCGATGCCCAGGGTGAGTATGCAGTGGACTCTCACCCCAAAGCTTTAGGGTCCACCTTGACTCATCCATACATCACAACGGACTACTCAGAAGCTCTGATGGAGTTGGTCACTAAACCTCACCATGATGTAGAAAGCTTATTCACTGAGTTACAACAAATCCATAGTTTTGTTCTACAAAATATTGGTGAGCAATCTCTATGGATGCAGTCAATTCCCTGTAAGCTACCACCCGAAGAAGATATTCCCATCGCTACTTACGGCACATCTAATAGTGGTATGCTTAAGCATGTTTATCGTCGCGGCTTGGCAGAGCGCTACGGCAAAGCGATGCAGTGTATCGCTGGCATTCACTATAACTTTTCATTACCAGCAGAGATTTGGCAGTATCTGGAACCAGACATTAGTGATCCTAAGCAGCGTCAATCCATCGGCTACATGAGCCTCATTCGCAACTTCAAGCGCGAAAGCTGGCTTCTGATGTATTTATTCGGCGCCTCACCATTTGTAAATCGAAGCTTCTTAGAAGG
>JAAYRZ010000002.1 GCA_012518515.1 Alcaligenaceae bacterium | reverse complement strand
TCACTAATAATAGAGATGAAAACATCGTCAACATAAATAGCAGTGACCAGCCAAAGGTTTGCTCAAGACGAATATTCGCCACTTTGGTGGTCACCAGTAAGTTCACAGCAACGGGTGGTGTAAATTGACCGATGGCGATATTCATCGCTAATAAAATTCCGAACCAGATTGGATTCCACTCAAAATGCTGAATTAAAGGAATTAATACGGGCGTCAAGATCAGGTAAATCGAGATGGCATCTAGTAGCATCCCTGCAAATAGTACTAAGAGCATAATCAACAAGAGTAGTACCCACGCATTGTCTGAAATGCTCAACATCGCGTCTGCTAGCTTTGTAAAGGTCCCAAGCGTGGTACCAGCCCAAGCAAAGACGCCGGCAAGGGAGATGATGATTAAAATAATGCCTGATAGCTTGGCCGCTTCATTAAACATCTCCCAGAGGCTACGCCAAGTTAATTGTCGGTAAATGAAGACACCAATTAATAAGCCATAAGTGACGGCGACAACTGCGGCTTCAGTGGGAGTAAATAGCCCAGAACGTAAGCCACCTAAAATAATGACCGGTGCAAATAATGCAGGTAGGGCCTTGATGAAACTTTGCTTAAACGGTGGTCTAGTAACTTCCTTTGATGTGTCTTGTTCCCAACCACGAGCACGTGCTATTAAATAGCAAGGTACTAGAACTGCAATACCAGCCAAAATACCGGGAAATAAACCCGCAGCAAATAGGGCGCGCAAGTCCATCCCTGGTAACATGACTGAATAGAGAATCAGTGCGATGGAGGGTGGGATTAAAATAGCAGTCGATGCAGAAGCCGCAATCATCGTGGCAGAAAAGGGGCGTGGATAGCCGGCTTTTGTCATGCTTGGTAGCATTACCATCGCGACCGCTGCAGCATCGGCAGGGCCTGAGCCACTCATGCCTGCCATAATTAGACAAACCAGAACCGCGACTAGGGTTAAACCACCGGGACGTTGACCAATGATCGATTGAGCAAAGGTCACTAGACTGGAGGCAACACCAACGCGCTCAAAAATAATACCGGTTAAAATAAACAACGGAATAGCAATTAGTGGGTACTTCGCTATGCTGTTATAAGTATTGGTCCCCATAGTCGCTAACATATCTGGTGAGAGGCCGATACTAATTCCGACAATTCCGCCGATACCTAGTGCAAAAGCCACTGGCATACCAATAAGTAAGCATAGGCCAAATGCAATTAACATATATAAATCAGGACTCATAACTTTCCTCTTGAGATTGATTCGTTAATCTCTCTAACCAGTTTTGAGTACTTCGGTACATAATGGCGATAGATAAAATAGGTAACCAAATTAAATAAATCCAGTTCGGGTGTCCCAGGCCGGGTGATAGTGATTCGTAGATATACTCTTCCCAAGTCAAGACGCCACCGTACCAAGTGATTAAGGCAAGCACAATCAGAGTACCCAGCCATTGGAGGGTATATAAAAGACGTTTGGTTTTTGGGCCACAGCTACGCTCAACCAGCCCAATGCGGATATGTTCATTGTTTCTAGAGGCGGCTGAAGCACCAGCAAAAGCCAAGACGATCATAAGAAAAACAGAGTATTCCTCGGTAAAGGCAAATGAGATATCAGTCATATATCTGACCAAGACATTGGCAATACTGATAATACAAATTAGAGCGAGTGCAATGACCCCTAAAACAGATTCAATGCGTGTTTTTTTGCTTTTAGACATAATGTGCTTTGGAAAAACGGCACAACTTGATGGTTGTGCCATTTAAAAAATAAAACTCCAGTTCTAGCGTTCAGCAATTGCTTTTTGAGCTGCTTCTACTAATTCCTCACCAATGCGTGGAATCCATTTTTTGTAAACGCTTTGAGTGCTGTCGACAAAGGCTTGACGCTGCTCACTACTTAGCTCGTTAACCTCAACCCCGCGCTCACGAATATCGGCTAAGGTACTGTCCAGATCGGTGCGAGACTTTTCTATACCCCATTGACCGGCATCATAAGCAGCTTGCTTTAAGATGGCTTGGTCGTCCTCTGCGATGGTTTTCCAGACACGCTCACTCACTCCAAAAATTAAAGGATCATTCATGTAATGCCATAAAGTAAGATACTTTTGATTGGCACGATCTGCACGAGCTGCTGAAAACACGGAAAGTGGGTTTTCTTGACCATCAACAGCACCAGTGGTTAAGGCAGGTAAAGCATCTGCCCAGCTCATTTGCGTCGGGTTAGCACCTAAAGCATTAAAGGTATCAAGAAAAAGAGGTGAGCCGACGACACGAATTTTTAACCCTTTAAGATCTTCTGGTTGCGTGAGAGGCTGCTTAGAATTGGAGATTTCTCGGAAACCGTTTTCACCCCAGGCTAGTGGTACCACTCCGCGTTTTTGAATTGCATCAAAGACCATTTTGCCAGCCTCGCCCTGAGTAATAGCATCAACAGCAGCGTTATCAGGCATCAAGAAAGGCAAAGAAAAGAGATTGACTTCTGGTACTTGTGGTGACCAGTTAATAGTGGAACCCACAGCCATATCGATGAGACCGCTACGCATGGCAGAGAACTCCTTGGTCTGATCGCCTGATACTAGCTGTGCATTTGGATAGACCTTGAGCGTAATACGTCCATCAGTTCGCTCTTTAACTAGCTCAGCCCATTTTTCAGCCATTTGGCCCCAAGGATAGGCATCACCCAGTACTGTAGAAACAGAGTACTCCTTAGTTTCTTGTGCAATAGCTGCTGTACCGATAGTGGCAGATAAAATCAATGAAGTAGCCCCTAAGCCGAGCCATTTTTTGAGTTGCATAGTCAATCTCCTAGTTGTATCTTAGTTGTAAGAATATGATCTTGCCGTACTTTTTATGGCCTTGTTTAAGAAACTCTCCTTACTAAGGGTAATCTTTAATAAGGCTTGTGCTTCAATAGCTAGACGTGAGAAATGATGAGCTTTAAAACAGCACTTCATTTTAATCACGAAGTCTAGGCAAAAAGCTAAGTCAAAACGTACTACAATAGGTGATCCTGAATTTCTTTAGAAGAGGTACCGGTGAGCGGTTCTGATACAACTTACATTTCTAATGTCATTAAAAAACGCATTGAAAAGGCAGGTGCTCGTTTTAATGCCAATGACAATATCGCTGACTTTATCGAAGAGGGCGAACTCGATCTGCTGCAACAAGAAGTCGAAGAAAAGATGACTGAGGTCTTAAAAAGCCTTGTGATTAATATCGAGACAGATCACAACACACAGGAAACAGCACGACGGGTCGCTAAAATGTATGTACGTGAGGTGTTTGCAGGTAGATACCATCAAATGCCTCCCATCACCGAGTTCCCAAACATCGAAAAGCTGAGTGAGCTGATCATCATTGGTCCGATCCAAGTGCGTAGTGCGTGTTCGCACCATCTTTGTCCAATTATGGGGCAGGTGTGGGTTGGCGTATTACCTGACTCAACTTCTAATCTGATTGGTTTATCCAAGTATGCTCGTTTAACCCAGTGGGTTATGGGTCGTCCGCAAATCCAAGAAGAAGCGATCGTTCAATTAGCAGATCTTCTAATTGAGAAAATGCAGCCTCAGGGCTTAGCGATTGTGATGAAGGCCGATCATTTCTGTATGCAATGGCGTGGCGTTAAGGATATGAATTCCAAAATGATTAATAGCGTAATGCGCGGCGCCTTCCTTAATAACTCGGATTTACGCAAAGAGTTTTTAGATCTATTAACCAAAACAGAGTAAAAAGTAGGGCCTTAGGCAATGAGTAAAATAAATAGAATTGCTGTCATGGATGGTGACGGCATTGGTCAAGAGGTAATTCCCGAGGGCCTCAAAGTGATTGAGGCAGTACAGTCCCGCTTCAATTTAAATCTGAGCTTTGATCATTATGATTGGGGGGATTGTGATTATTATCTTGAGCATGGCAAGATGCTGCCTGATGATTGGTTTGAAGTGCTCAAGGACTACCAAGCTATTTTCTTTGGTGCAGTTGGTTGGCCAGAAAAGGTTCCCGATCATATTTCTCTATGGGGCTCTTTGTTGCAGTTTAGACGCCGTTTTGACCAGTATATTAATTTGCGTCCGGTCAAGTTATTTGAAGGAGTGCCAGCGCCACTAGCGAATTTTAAACCCGGCGAGATTGATTTTGTGGTTGTCCGCGAAAACACTGAGGGTGAGTATTCTTCGGTGGGTGGCATTATGTTTGAAGGCACAGATCGTGAGTTTGTGATTCAGGAGTCTATCTTTACACGTCACGGGGTTGACCGTGTATTGAAGTTTGCTTTTGAATTAGCTCAAAGTCGTGGGGCAAACAAATTGACAGCTGCCACGAAGTCAAATGGTATGGCCATCAGTATGCCGTATTGGGATTCGCGTGTAGATGAGATGGCTAAACATTACCCCGAAATTAGCTATGATAAACAGCACATTGATATTTTATCAGCGCGATTTGTATTAAATCCGGACCGCTTTGATGTGGTAGTTGCCTCTAATTTATTTGGTGATATTCTTTCAGACTTAGGGCCAGCTTGTACCGGTACCATCGGTTTAGCCGCTTCTGCTAATCTAAATCCTGAGCGCAATTTCCCTTCATTGTTTGAACCGGTTCATGGTTCAGCGCCAGATATTTTTGGTAAAAAAGTGGCTAATCCTTTGGCTACTATCTGGACCGCAGCGATGATGTTGGAGTTTTTAGGTGATGGTGATGCGGAGTATCAGGCAGCACATGATCTGATTGTTGAAGCCATTGAAGCAGTTCTTGCTGATAAAAATGGTCCTAAGACCCCTGATTTGGGTGGTAATGCCCAGACCGATGATTTGGGCGATGCGGTAGTTGATTACATTAAGTCTAAGTAGTTTGTTAGGCAATAAAAAAGTGGTGTACTTTAAATCAAGTAACACCACTTTTTTTATGGGCTAAGTTAATTAGAAGATTAGTTCTTAGTGCATGCAATTAAATACTTATAAATTAGCGCACCAATCGCGGCACCGATAATTGGAGCAACCCAGAATAATCATAATTGCTCAACTGCCCAAGTACCCTGAAATAAAGCAACGCCGGTTGAGCGAGCTGGGTTGACTGAGGTGTTAGTCACTGGGATACTAATCAGGTGAATTAAGGTTAGGGCTAAACCGATCGCAATCGGTGCAAAACCTTTAGGTGCACGCTCATCTGTGGCACCCATAATAATAATCAAGAAAAAGGCGGTCAGAACCACTTCAGCAACTAAAGCAGCTGTCATGCTGTAGCCATCAGGTGAGTTTGCACCATAACCATTACTAGCAAAACCACTCGCTGTTGCATCAAAACCCATTTTGCCGGAAGCAATCAGATATAGAACGGCACCTGCTGCAATGGCACCAATCACTTGAGCAATGATATAAGGGATGAGTTCTTTAGGTGAAAAACGACCACCTACTAGTAAGCCAACTGAAACAGCAGGGTTAAAGTGACCACCAGATATATGACCCACTGCATAGGCCATTGTTAGTACTGTTAGACCGAAGGCCAGAGAAACTCCAGCAAAACCAATACCGAGTTCAGGATAAGCCGCTGCTAAAACGGCACTGCCACAACCACCAAAAACCAGCCAGAAAGTACCAAAGAATTCAGCAAAGTATTTGTTCATTTGTTTTCCTTATCATATTAAAAATAAATGCTGTCGCAATATGGCAACGACAGAGGGCTACTGCTAACTGCTTATATGGCATTTAATACGAGTCAGTGGTAACTGTAATGATCTGATTTAATTATAAAGTAAAGCATTACTAATG
Organism: Alcaligenaceae bacterium; assembly: GCA_012518515.1. Classification (GTDB taxonomy): domain Bacteria; phylum Pseudomonadota; class Gammaproteobacteria; order Burkholderiales; family Burkholderiaceae_B; genus Oligella. The sequence continues at coordinate 317 of JAAYRZ010000002.1, read as the reverse complement.
TAATAGCTATAAAGTCACTCGGGGATAGAGTTTAGGAGGGACTAATAGAGCAATAGCACGGCAGTATATATAAAGTGTCTATAAACAAGTAGAAGTAGCCGATGATTTTAAGCATGGCAAGATTGTTTGTAGTAATATGTACTAGTGGCTTTGCAGTATTTGTCTTTTGATTAGCTTTGTTTTATAAGTTTGTGTGTTTTTGCAACACAGTATTTATAGTAAATGGCGAAAGGCTTGACAGGGTTAAAAATATGGCCCATAATTCATATCTTTCCTCGAGCAGAGGTCTAGGGAAATCCCTAGGGTGCAGTTGGAAG
>JAAYRZ010000201.1 GCA_012518515.1 Alcaligenaceae bacterium | reverse complement strand
CAGAGCCTTTAAAGGAGTAAATGCCATTACCTGCGATAAGAATCGCTTGTTGACCCTCTTTAAGACGCGACTGCATGTGCTCATACTCAGACTCGCCTAAGAGACTACGACCGATGGTAGGTACAGAAACGACTGCAGCATAAATATCAACAAAGGTATCTTCTGGATCACCGGACTGTGGCTTATCACCAGCACCAGGACGGCCAGAATCAAGAAACAACTGGTTTACTTCGGCAACGGTCATGTGCAAATTACCAACCGCCCCCTCTTCAACTAAGGTGTCCCACGATTTAACTTCTTGCAGTTCCTGATTAATAATCTGCGGTGTCGGCTCAGTCGCTGCTTCTACAGAAGCGATGGCCTCTTGTGACATACCGATTTGATAAGCTTGGCCCATAATACGGGAAGAACGGAGAATACCATCACCAATCACCATCAAGGTGACGGTCGCCCCACTAATCATATCCACCGGTGGCGGTGAACCAATCGGCAAAGGATTTTTGATCAAATTCATGCCCACATAGCCATCAATAAACTCAACCATGCGCTCTTCAGGAATACCAATCAAAACAATAGGCTCATGGTGCTCGACTAGCTTGGCACCGACAATCGTGCCCTCATTATCCAGTGCAATCAGCGTATCGATAGGCTTACTAGAGTAACCACGTGTATTAACAATATCGGTTGTTAAATACACATAGCCAACTGCATCTTGGCCCTTAAACACACGAGCCATGGGTAGCTCACCTTGAACCGCGCCATAACCATCAGCGCCGGGGAAAACCTCAGAAGCCTCGACCTTAGCTAAAAATTCGCCCAAACGAGAATCCGCTTGGGCAACTGAAGTAAAGAAAATACAGGACAGGAAAAACACACAGCCCAATAAAACACGAAAAAATGGAATAAAAGAAAGCGGCAGCGCCAATGGCTTAGGTACACCATGGGCGTCGTTTTGAGAATATTGTGGGTGTTGCAAGGCACTCTCCTAAGCATTGCTAGCGGCTACCCAAGAATACAAATGATAATCCTCGGGATGCTTCTATTATTTCCTAATAAGATATATTCTATATACATCTTTAGTAGAAATCAATAGAAACATTTAACTTACAAATTTAGTATGCCAAAATGCTTAGTAATTGTTAAATCTTAATTAGCATAATTTGATATATAGCAATACTTTCAAAAACATCCGTATTATTAATGCTTTAGCAAATTTTATTTATTGACATTTAATACCGAAAATTCCACAGAATTAATCAACAGTATCGTATAATCTACTGCTATCGCAGGAGAGTGGTATTCACCTACCCGCCGAAGGCGCAAACTCCCATAAACGCTCAGGCTCACGAACTGCGAGATCCATCTATTAGCCAAACTGGAGAGTGGTTGCATAAGTCAACCCACCGAAGGGGCAAGTAGCGCTTGCTACAAAAACTCTCAGGTAAAAGAACAGAGGGAGTGGCATAACAATCACTAGGAATTTTGATGCTAACCTATATATTTGTTATTGCTATTACCGCAGAAGCCATGTCGGGAGCACTTGCTGCCGGTCGTCGTAACATGGACTTATTCGGTGTTGCCTTAATTGCCTTTATCACTGCTTTGGGAGGTGGTACCGTGCGTGACATGCTCCTCGGTAACTACCCTGTCACTTGGACCCAGCACCCTTTGTATATTTATATGACTATCGGTGCTGGTTTATTTACGATTATCATTGCTAAGTACATGCGCAAACTCAACCGAATTTTCTTATTCGTTGATGCCATGGGTTTGGTGGCCTTTACCATCATTGGTTGTAATGTCGCCCTACAACTTGATTACGGTTTGCCTGTAGTGATTATGGCGGGTATTACCACAGGTATCTTCGGTGGTATTTTGCGTGACATCATGTGTAATCGTACCCCCCTGGTACTACGCCATGAGCTCTATGCTAGTGTGTCCTTTATTGTGGCTAATTTTTATCTGCTATTGATTTACTTTAAGGTTAATGAAAATCTAACCTTAATCCTGCCCTTTGTTCTGGGTATGTGTCTACGCTTAGCTGCTTTGAAGTGGAAGTGGTCACTACCGACCTTCTCCTACTCACCGGATCGTTGGGATAACTAATCAACTAGGAAATAGCGTATGAACCCTCATGCGCTATTTTTTTATAAGCATCGAAACCAGTACTACTGACTCTAAAGCCCTCATAATCACTCAATATCACCTCAAAAGCGCTCAAATCACTTCTTTTAGCTGCTCGACCGCTTATAATAAGTCATTAGTATAAGTTTTAAATATCAATTTTTTGGAGATGACGATGAGTTTTCCAGCCTGCCCCAAGTGTGAGTCCGAGTTTACCTATAGCGATGGCATACAGCTAGTGTGTCCTGAGTGCGCTCACGAATGGCTAGAGTCCGAGCAAGCCGAAGAAGATGAGGGTTTAAAGGTCCTGGATGCCCATGGCACACCTTTAGCCGATGGTGATGATGTCGTCCTTATCAAGGACCTACGAGTTAAAGGCAGCTCCATGGTCATTAAACAAGGTACCCGAGTCAAAGCCATCCGTCTTCAAGAAGGCGATCACAACTTCTCTGGTCGCGTCGATGGCCAATCCATGGATTTAAAATCTGAGTTTTTCAAGAAAGCTTAAGATTGATTAACTAGCGATTAATAATTTAAAGGACCGGTTCTTTTTTGGAATCGGTCCTTTTGCTTTGAGATACAACAAACGGCCCCGAATCCTTATCAGACTCGGGGCCGTTTTTATGCTGCATGGTAGAGCACTGTAAGGAGCCCTACCCTAGTAATTAAAACTTCAGTGATGCGTCAATTACCTGCACACATATCGCCATCAGACCACCTGGTAAGATACCTAGCACAAGAATCAGTAGATTATTGACCGATAAAATACCTTCACGGAAACTTAATGGACCTTTTAATACAGGTGCATCCACTTCTGGCTCGTCAAAGTACATCACCTTGACCACACGCAGGTAGTAGAAAGCACCGATTAAGGAGAATAGTACTGCAACTACCGCTAACCAGACATGGCCCGCACTAACTGCTGCTTGTAATACCGCTAATTTAGCGTAGAAACCGACTAATGGCGGAATACCTGCGAGTGAGAACATGAGGATAAGCACACCAAAGGCTAACCACGGACTACGACGGTTAAGACCCTTGAAGTCGGAAATTTCTTCTGACTCAAAACCAGCACGGCTTAACACTAGGATGATACCGAAGCTTGCTAGTGTTGTTAACACATAGGTTACTAGGTAGAACAAGGAGGTAGCATAAGCACCACTGCTTACCTGACCATTAGCATCCACACCAGATAATAAGCCGATGAGTACAAAACCAATATGAGAAATGGTTGAATAACCCAGTAAACGCTTAAAGTTAGTCTGTAAGAGCGCAGTGATATTACCAATGGCTAAGGACAAGACCGCCATGATCATGAGCATCGGCTGCCAGCTGATGGCTACATCACCCAGACCCTCGACCAAGAAGCGTAAAGTCATCGCTAGTGCGGCTAACTTAGGCGCAGAACCGATGGTTAAGGCCACTGCGGTCGGCGCACCTTGGTATACATCAGGCACCCACATATGGAATGGTACTGCACCCAATTTAAAGGCAATGCCGGAAACCACAAAGACTAGACCGAGTAACAAGACGGTTAAGTGTGCTTCACCGCTCTGCAATGACTGCATGATGCTAGCCAAGTGAATCTCACCTGTCGCACCGTAGATAAGTGAAATACCGTACAACATGATACCTGATGCTAATGAGCCCAGAATGAAGTACTTCATCGCCGCTTCGGCACTATTTAGTGAATCACGACGTAGCGCAACCAAGGCGTAGAGTGATAAAGACATCAGCTCAAGACCAAGGTAAATGGTCAAGGTGCTAGATGCTGAAATCATCACGAACTGGCCTAATAAACAGAACAAGGCCAACGCGTAAAACTCACCACCTTTGACCATATTACGGTCAACTAAGTACTGACGGCTGTAAATCAAGGTCACAATAACCGCAATAATCGTACCGACTTTGAGGAAATGACCGAGTGAGTCTGCCACATACATTTGATAGAAGGTAGTACCTGTCACACCAGCATTCCACTGGAATAACACAACCAACAATACCAAAATTAGAGAAGCCAAACTACCGAAGTAGGACAGCATACTGTCCTTACTACGAGCAAAGGCATCGACCAACAACACGCCCATTGCCAAGAGACATAAGACGATCTCCGGCAAGGCCATGGCGAAATTAAATTGATTTTCTATCATTGTTCTAACCTACAGTTTGGATTGTGCAACCTGTTCAAGCAAATGCTGAACTGAAACATGCATCACATCAGTAAATGGTTTCGGATGAATACCCATATACAACACAAAGATTGCAAACAGACCTAAGACTAAAAACTCACGATTATCAATATCGAGCATTTTTGAGACCTCAGGATTTGTCACTGGACCGTAAGCTACACGTTTAACCATCCATAGTGAGTAAGAGGCACTTAAAATTAATGACGTTGCTGCCAACAGACCAATCCAGAAGTTAAAGTCAACTGCGCCCATGATGACGTAGAACTCACCTACGAAACCGGAGGTTGCCGGTAGACCACTATTGGCCATTGAGAATAGTACAAAGAAAGTCACAAACTTAGGCATCACCTTAACGACACCGCCGTAATCTGCGATCTGGCGACTGTGTAAGCGGTCATACAACACGCCAATACACATAAACATCGCACCTGACACAAAACCGTGAGAGATCATTTGTACAATCGCACCCTCAACACCTGCTTCACTAAATAGGAAAGTACCTAAGGTAACAAAGCCCATATGTGCAACCGATGAATAAGCAACGAGCTTCTTCATATCGTCTTGAACAATCGCTACAAGACCAATGTAGATTAATGCAATTAACGATAAAGCGATCATTAACCAGGCAAGCTCGTGAGAGGCGTCCGGCGCAATCGGTAAAGAGAAACGCAAGAAACCATAGGCACCAAGCTTCAGCATAATGGCCGCTAGCACAATCGAACCACCGGTCGGCGCTTCAACGTGTGCATCAGGCAACCAAGTATGCACCGGCCACATCGGAACCTTCACCGCAAAAGCAGCAAAGAGCGCAACGAAAATAAACAACTGCTCATTTAACGTCAGCGGCAAGGCATGCCAAGCTGCAATATCAAAAGTACCTGCTTTGGTGTATAGGTAGATAAAAGCAACTAGGGTCAGTAATGAGCCTAATAAGGTGTATAGGAAGAACTTAAAGGCTGCGTATACGCGATTTGGACCACCCCAGACACCGATAATGATGTACATCGGAATCAAGGTCGCTTCAAAGAATACGTAGAACAATAAGCCATTTAATGCGGCAAATACACCAACCATCAAACCTGACAAAATCAGGAACGCGGCAAAGTACTGAGCTACACGGTCGGTAATCACCTTCCAGCCGGCAAGCACCACCATAATGGTAATAAAAGCCGTCAGCAAAACAAACCAAACTGAGATACCGTCAACACCTAAGTGGTAATGTGCGTTAAAAGCAGAGATCCAACGCACACTTTCCACAAACTGCATCTCAGCAGTGCTTGAGTCGAAACCGAAAATCAGCGGTAGCGTGACTAAAAAACTAACGATCGCACCAATCAAGGCCATTTTCTTGGTGTACTCCGCGCGGTCATCATGACCGAACACGAGTACAAAAATACCGGCAATAATGGGTACAAAAATCGATAAGGAAAGCCAAGGAAATGTTGTCATCTTATCGCACCAATACAAAGAAAGAGATTAAAACAATAACACCTACCAACATGGAAGCAGCATAGTGATAGACATAACCGGTTTGCAGCTTACGACCGATTGCTGCTAAACCAGCAACCAGCTTAGTACTGCCACCGATGATGAAGCCGTCAATAACGCCCTTATCACCGCCCTTCCAGAAGCCTTTACCAAGAACGCGAGCGCCAGCAGCAAAGACATTTTCATAAATCCAGTCAACGTAGTATTTATTTTCTAATACACGGTTAACACCGGAGAAGGCATTGTAAATTTTAGTAGATGTTCCCGGGCTAATCACATACAGATATAGCGCGACGACAAAGCCGGCAACCACTAGCCAGAATGGTACAGTCATAATCGCGTGTGTACCATAAGCAACCCAACCGTGGAAAGTCGAGGCAATTGAAGCCATGGCCGGATGAGCCTCTGCATCAATATGAATCACACCGCTGAAGAAGTCACCGAATAGCATCGGGTCGACAACCCAAGCACCAATAATCACCGAAGGAATAGCTAACAGAATCAGCGGTAACGTAACCACCCACGGCGATTCTTTTGGTTTTTCACCATCAGCTAATCTATGGTGATCATCTTCAGGTACTTGGTCAAAACGCTCCTTACCGTGGAACACGATAAAGTATAAGCGGAACGAATATAACGACGTCACAAACACACCGATAAGCACACAGTAGTAAGCAAAGCTTGCACCCCAGATATTAGCTGCGTGCGCTGCTTCGATGATGTGCTCTTTGGAGTAGTAACCTGAGAAGAAAGGCGTACCGACCAAAGACAGCGTACCAATCAAGAAGGTAATCCACGTAATCGGCATGTACTTACGAATACCACCCATATAGCGGATATCCTGATTGTGATGCATACCGATAATCACAGAACCCGCACCCAAGAACAGCAAGGCTTTAAAGAAAGCGTGAGTCATAAGGTGGAAGACAGCAACACCGTAGGCAGAAGCACCTAAAGCGACCGTCATATAACCTAATTGAGATAAGGTCGAGTAAGCAACAACACGCTTAATGTCATTTTGGATCAAGCCTAACACACCGAGGAATAACGCACCAATCGCACCGACAATAATCACTAATGATAAAGCCGTGTTTGATAACTCAAATACCGGGGAGAAACGGGCCACCATAAAGATACCCGCCGTTACCATCGTCGCCGCGTGAATTAACGCAGAAATTGGTGTAGGACCTTCCATCGAATCCGGTAACCAAGCATGCAATGGCACCTGAGCTGATTTACCCATCGCACCGACAAATAAACAAATCGCAGCCACTGTCACGATAGTCCAATTAGTACCCGGCAAGTCGGTATACGCCAATAAACTGGCACTGGCAAATACCTGATCGTAGTTAAGACTACCGGTATAAGCAAAGAGCAAACCAATCCCTAATATGAAGCCAAAGTCACCAACTCGGTTAACTAAAAACGCCTTCATATTGGCAAAAATAGCCGT
>JAAYRZ010000200.1 GCA_012518515.1 Alcaligenaceae bacterium | reverse complement strand
TCCTTTTCCTCCCTTGTCAGTGCGTGAGGGTAGGTGCGTTTGGCTGTCTGCTGACGCTTATCAGTCAAGTCCTCAGCTGACTTCCAGCGTCTTAAGGTACGGCAACTAATGCCAAGAATATCGCAAGCAGATCGACGTCTAGCGCCAGCTTGCACGGCCTCACTGACGAGTCTGATGGCTATCTGTTTCATCTCAAGAGGGATCAATTGTCCTCGTCGTCGCCCCAGATAGCCAGAGCCTTTTTTGATAAGGTCAATAAGGCCGCTGTTTCAGCTAAGGCCTTCTCCTTACGTCTCAGTTCGCGTTCAAGTTGTTTTATCTTACGACGGTCAATTGCTTGTGCTTCTTTACTAATCGGCACCTCATCTAAATCCGTCGCCTCAAAGGCTGTTTGCCATGCATCTAACTGCTCCGGATATAAACCATGCTCACGGCAATAAGCAGAGCGTTCAATCTCATTCATGTCAGCGGTCTGAATGATGGCGGCCAACTTCGCTTTAGTAGACCATTGGCCAGCACGTGTTTTTTTAACGGTCACGATAACTCCCTCGGCTTCTAATTGCCTTTTCCACTTGTACAGCGTATTGACATGAAGGCCGCTTTCACGGCCCAGATCGGCGATGCGTTGATTGTGTGGAGGCAACGACTTTCTGATGAGTTGCTCTTTGAACTCAGGACTATAAACGGCCATTATAAAACCCTATCCGCCACCCTAAAGGAATTAAAAGTAAAAATTAAATGATCGGAGAACTAGTGTGACAGAGGGGGATATGGACCGACTTGACCAACAAACTGGATCGCCTTGGTACGTAGCGTATCCATGCCTGCTCGTAAATCCGTGGCTTGGCTCACCAACACCACCTTGTCTAAAGTCAACACGGAAGAAGCTTCGCTTTGCTTTGGTAAGAACAAAGAAGAACTGCTTTGGACACAAGGTTCATAAGCGGTCTCGGTCTACATGTATTGATGCATTTAACTCTCCTAAGCTTAACAAAACCTTAGTGTTATCTATTTTAAAGAGAATAAATACATGCGTTCACCGGACGCTTACAAATTAAATACTATCATCAACAAATGAAGTATCAGCATTAAAATACTCGCCTAATTTGCCATGATAATAAGCGCAATTAAGCTGCATAAGTATTGCATTTAACTTATTGTTTTCAGCAGCCAATCGAGCATTATGATACTCCTGCTCTGAGTTCAAGAGATCAACTAAGGAACGAGAACCTAAGTCTAAATACTGCATTTTATAGAGTGTACGAGTTCCTGCCAGATTTCTAATTCGTGCTTCTAATAGGCTTTGACGAGACTGCATATTACGTAAATTAATACTTGCATCCGCCAAAAGCTCTTCAATATCTAAACGTACTTGCTCTTTACGAAATGAAGCAGCAAGAGCATACTCAGCATAGGCACGTTTACGAGCATTTAAACCACCACCTTGATAAACTGGCATAGAAATATTGACCGATACGCTGGTATCATTACGAGAACGATAGCGTTCAGGATTATTTAAATATCGAGATGTTTGACCCATTAAATAAATAGTTGGCAATTGTTCAGATTTGGCCAATTCAAACTCAGTATCTGCACGCTTGCTTTCTAAATCAGCTAACAAATACCCAGGTATATCTTCCCAGACTACCGCTCTAGAGCAGCTTGTTTCGAATGCAGGCGGTAAGTTATCTAACTCAACACCATTAATCGATGGCATCCCTGTTAAAATTCTTAGTCGTTGCAAGTGGTTCTCATAAAAAGCTGCCGTATCTAGTTGTGCAGACTTCTCATCATTGAGTCGTGACTCTGCATGTAACACATCAGACAAACTAGTAGCACCACCAGTATGTCGTTCTTTGACCAACTGCACAAGCCCGCTCATCTGTGCCACGTGATCATTAGATATCTCTAGTAATTTCTTTTGACGTACTGCTTCAATCAATGTGCTTGTCGTCGTATGCACTAACTCTTCTTTAGTAATTGTTGACTGAGTTTTTGCTCCCTCAAAACCCAATTCCGCACTTTTGACTTGATTAGCTGTCTTGCCAAAATCATATAAAGTTTGGCGCACCTCTACACTGACAGCACGTGCATTTGTACTACCAGCACCGGAAGAGTTTTTGTCATACCCCATATTCATACCGGCAGAAATTTGAGGATAATAGCCAGCTGCAGCGACATCAATCATATCCTCTTGTCCTTTAGCTTCTGCTAATGACTGCGCTACTCTAGGATGATAACTAACAACCATTTGAGCTACTTCGTTCAAAGAAACCACAGAAGCATCTTTAGGTTTTATAGCTTCATAATCAGAGTAACTTCCTACTCTTTCCTGCTGCTCTTTTGGCAATGACAGGATTGATATAGTATTTTGATCTTCTTCATTAGCCGGTGCTGTAACTGTAGCTGAATTTTCAACTGCTTCATGTTCATTAAGCATACCATCGTCAATGGTTGTGCTACATGCACTTATCAGTCCAGTCATTAAAAATAGTAGTTTATAGTTAATTTTGTTTTTCATAGTTTACATCTTTTTAGATAAATAGGAACCAAACCTAATAAACTTACAAGGCAGTAATACATTAAATACAACTGTAATAAAAGTGCGGGGCTCCTTCAAATTAAAACTTGAGGCTGTATAGAGAACTTAAATTCCGGACATATATTTTGGAAAAGCTTTACCCATAAGTCTTTTACTGTTGACTCAGAAAACCTCTTTGAGCTCTCTCGTGCATTATTTGATAACTCTCTTTGTAAACTTGGATCTTTCATAATTTGGATAATACGCTCAGCCATCGCATCCGTCTCTTTAAACTCGACTAAATAACCATTTACCCCTGACTCAATCAACTCTTGCGGGCCATACGGCACATTGAAACCTACCACTGGGCAACCATGCGCTAAACTTTCAGCGATTGTAAGAGAGAAAGATTCCGATGGACTCGAAATAATAGAT
>JAAYRZ010000199.1 GCA_012518515.1 Alcaligenaceae bacterium | reverse complement strand
TTGCATGGGGTGCAAGGGGTCGAAGGTTCAAATCCTTCCGTTCCGACCAAGTTTCTAAAAGGCTTACGGTTTACGACTGTAAGCCTTTTGTCATTTTTAGAAGAAAAAACCCGCCAAAGCGGGCAAGATCATGATTAATAATTACTTTTGAGCTGTTAGGGTGCTATAGCTATTCATTAAGTTTCTATAGTCAGGTATGTGATTAGAAAATAACGTACCTAATCCTTCTACATCATTACGCCAGTCTCTATGCAACTCGCATGCTGCGCCAAACCATGTCATTAGTTGTGCGCCGGCTTGTTCCATCCTGCTCCAAGCTGCTTGTTGTGTCATGCTGTTAAAGGTACCTGATTCATCTGCGATAACAAAAACATCATATCCTTCCTCGAGAGCTGATAGCACAGGGAATGCGACGCAGACCTCTGTAACGACACCAGCGACAATTAATTGCTTTTTACCCGTTGATTTAACTGCATCAACGAACTCCTCATTGTCCCATGCATTAATTTGACCTGGGCGAGCAATGTAAGGGGAGTCAGGGAAGAGAGCTTTAAGCTCTGGAACTAGAGGGCCATTAGGGCCATCCTCAAAGCTTGTTGTAAGAATGGTGGGAAGATTAAAGTAGTTGGCTAAATCAGCGAGAGCCAACACGTTATTTTTAAATTTGTCTGGATCTATGTCTCGGACTAGGGATAGGAGGCCCGTTTGATGGTCAACGAGAAGTACTGCTGCATTTTCTTTGTCTAAGCGAACATAGTTTTTTGTACTACGCATGATTAACTCCTTTGGATTTTAATCGACTTAATTACAGCTTTTTATCAACCACTATAAGTAGCAGGGTTGATTATTGAATACTATCATATAGCTTAAAATTGGCTCCGTTTAATTGTCTAATCCACATGCTCCGCATCTTCAAAGCGATTAACCTTTCTTAACGGCTTAAAGCGCCAAGCCATGCCAGCCACTACAACAAGGGTGCAGACTCCACCGAATACGGCAGCGGGTACAGCACCAATTAATGCAGCACTACTACCGGCACGGAAGCTTCCTAGTTCATTAGAGGAGCTGATGAAAAGCATATTGACTGCATTGACCCGACCACGTAAGTAATCAGGAGTAGAGAATTGCACCAATGCCGAGCGAATATAAACACTAATCATATCAGCAGCCCCAGCGACCATCAGAGCGGCAAAAGACAGCCAGAAAATAGTTGAAAACGCGAAAACTAGATTAGCCAGACCAAATAGTGCGACAGCGCTAAACATCACTTTCCCTACCTGCTGATTAAATGGACGGCGACTTAGGTAGAGTCCGGTAGCAATCTCACCGATGGCCATAGCGCTACGTAATAAACCTAGTCCGGTGGAATCGACATGTAATACTTCTTGAGCGTAAATTGGTAGTAATGCGACTACACCACCTAACAATACGGCAAATAAATCCAGGCTAATGGTACCGAGGATAATTGGTTTTTTCCAGATAAAGCGAAGACCTTCAGAGAAGCGCTGCCATACACCTGTGTTGTCCTGTGAGGGGCCTTCATGCTGAGTGCTGTATAAAATAGGTACGAAATAAAGCAAAAGAATGCCTAAGACAAAACATAGACAACAAACAGCATAAGTCATACCGCCCACATAGGCATAAAGAAAACCACCAAGAATAGGGCCTGTGATGACCGCGGTCTTCATGAGCATACTATTAGTGGCCAATGCTTGAGCTAGGCGATCGCGCGGAACAATTTGTGGGAGCAAACTTTGTAGTGCTGGACCTGAAAAGGCACGAGCGGCGCCATAAAATATCAACGCTAAATAGTACCCGAGTAAATTATCACCGCCCATGTAGGACAACCAAAGCAATAGGCCACTACATATAGCTGAGACTATCCAACTGAGTGCTAAGACTGCCTTACGATTTAGACGGTCAATAAGGTCCCCTGCATAGGGTAAACATAACACCATCGGAATGAATTGAGCCAAGCCTACATAGGCGAGAGCCATGGGATCGCGTGTGATGTCATAAATTTGCCAACCGACAACAATCGCCTGAATTTGCATGGCAAAGACAGAAAATAGTCGTGCGAATAGAAATGGCAAAAAGCCCGGGGTAGTGTAAATATTAGGTGACTTCAAGTGGTGGCCTGATAAAAGAAATGGTTCTTATTTTCAATCAGAAGCTACCATATCAGTTTTAAAAAGTTTATGCTAAAGAAAACAGTGCTTTAGAAGATATGAAACTATGGTTCAGTTGAGTTGGCACCGATAGTTAATTTTTGCTCTATGTGTTCAGCATCTTCAAAGCGATTAACTTTTCTCAATGGTTTAAAACGCCAAGCCATAGTAGCGACAACCACAAGAGTGAAAATGCTACCAACAATTGCTGTAGGTACAGTGCCTATCAGTGCCGCACTACTACCAGCACGGAAGCTACCAAGCTCAGTTGCTGAGTTTGAAAAGAGTACATTGACTGCATTAACTCGACCGCGAATATAGTCTGGTGTAGCATGCTGGAGTAATGCTAAACGGACATAGACACTAAGCATGTCAGCAGCACCAGCCACTGCGAGCGCAGCAAATGACAGCCAGAAGATTGTAGATAAGGAAAAGACTAAATTAGCCAGACCAAAGATGGCGACCGCAAGCAACATCGCTAAACCAACATGTTGATTAAAAGGATTGCGACTAAGATAAATCCCAGTACTGATTTGACCAATGGCCATGGCGCTGCGCAATAAACCTAGTCCAGTGGAATCAACATGTAGCACTTCTAGGGCATAAATCGGCAATAGGGCAATGACACCACCCAATAATACGGCAAATAAATCAAGGCTAAGGCTACCTAAAATAATTGGTTGCCGCCAGATAAATCGAATGCCTTCGGAAAAACGCTGCCAGACATTAGTCTTGTCAGTCTTATTCTTACTATAAGCAGGAGCTTTATGCTGACTGCTATATAGGATTGGTACAAAGTACAATAAGCAAATGCCGAGGACATAAGATAAGCAACAAATGGTATAGGTCAGACTACCGCCAATAGAGGCATAAAGCAGTCCACCAAAAATTGGTCCGGTAATGGTAGCAATTTTGATCGTCATGCTATTAGTGGCAATTGCCTGAGCCAGACGCTCTTTAGGAATGATTTGTGGCAATAAGCTTTGTAGGGCGGGTCCCATGAAAGCACGACCAGCGCCAAAGAACAGCAAGGCTACATAGTAGCCGATTAAATCCTGACTTCCTATATAAGATAGCCATAAAAGTATCACACTACATAACCCTGAAATAATCCAACTCAAAGCTAAGACTGTTTTACGATTATAGCGATCGATGACATCACCCGCGTAGGGAAGGAGTATCAGCATGGGAAGAAATTGGGCTAGCCCCACATAAGCGAGTGACATGGGGTCACGGCTAATTTCATACACCTGCCATGCCACGACGATAGCCTGTATTTGCATGGCAAAGACGGCAGCAAGTCGAGCTAAAAGGAAAGGGATAAAGCCGGGAAGGGCGTATATATTGGTCGACTTCAAGGGAGTACTCAGCAATCTAAATGGTTCTTATTCTTAATGAGTGGCTAGCTTATCAGTTTTCAGTCTACAAGACAAAAATTTTAGATAATCTAAATCTGCTGAGAAATATCTTGTGCTTTTTTTACCTCATTGTCATAAAAAAACGGCACCATAAAGGTGCCGGTTGTCATTAGCTTATTTAGAAATAAAAACTAATCACTCATCATAAACATCATAATCAAAATATTTGGCAGCTATTTCTTCATATGTTCCATCAGCGCGTACTTCATCAAACGCACGATTTAAGTCGGCTAATAACTCTGTATCTTCTTTACGAACAGCAAATCCTGTGCCTTTACCAAAGATTTCCTCATCAGCTGAGGTAGGAACTGGCTCACCTAGCACTTCATAGTCAGCACCTCGAGGACCTTCTAAAAACTCGTCTGCAACACCATTATCAGCAAAAACCGCATCAAGACGGCCAGTGACTAAGTCATTAGCGGCATCTTCAAAAGTTTTATAGCGGCGTAATGTTGCATCTGTAAAGTATTTAGTCGCGTATTTGTCCTGAATGACCCCTTGCTGCACACCAACAGTTAAGCCTTTAGTGCCTTCTTTAGTTGGAGCAGCATCAAGGCCTTTTTTGCCGAAGAGTGGATTTGGTATAGACCAAACCTTCTGAGTAAAGGCGACGGCACGCTCACGTTCAGGGGTGATGCTCATCGAAGAAGCGATGACGTCAAACTTCTTGGCGCGTAAGGCAGGGATGATGCCATCCCAACCTTGGTTTTGAAAGGTGCAAGTGGCATTTAAGCGCTCACACATGGCTTTGGCAATGTCGATATCAAAGCCAACAATCTCACCGCTCGGCGTGGTGGATTCAAAAGGAGGGTAAGTAGCGTCTGTACCAAAGCGAATGGTGCGGTCTTGGGCACTAGCCAAGCTACTGGCAAGGGCAAAGCTTAATAAGCTCGCGCCTATTAGTTTTTTTGTAATTGACATGTTCAAATCCTTTTTATTAGAACTTGGGGAAAAATCGTTGTAAGACTATAGCCTTTTTCTGTAATTGCTTCCATAGGGGATAAGCATAGTTTTTTAATTAAAAACAAGAGATCATGACAAACTGTTTTTCTATATCTCTAATTGAATAGGGATTTCTTACGATTTGTTTCTTATTTTCGGTAAAATCACAGCAATTAGAATAAGGGGTTGTATGTTTAATTTAGAAGTGATTTGGCAATACATGCCGCGAATCTTGCATGGTGCCATACTGACGGTTGAGCTTGCCGTATTGTCAGTGCTTATTGCGATTGTTGTTGGTTTGATAGGTGCATTGATGCGGCACTCGCGTAATCCATTGCTCTCCGGTATTGGTGCGGCTTATTCTACGATTGTGCGCGGTGTTCCGGATTTGATTTGGATGTTGATGGTTTACTATAGTGCTCAATTGGGTCTTAATGCCATTACCTCTGCTTTAGGTTGGAGCTATTTTGAAATTAGTCCTTTTGCAGCAGGTGTTTTTACTCTGAGTTTTATCTTTGGGGCGTATTTTACCGAAACTTTCAAGGCGGCTATTCTTGCGGTTCCTGGTGGGCAGGTTGAAGCCGGTTATGCTTATGGCCTGACATCTTTTCAGGTGCTGTACAGTATTACTTTTCCGCTGATGATGCGTTATGCTCTGCCTGGGGTGCGCAATAACTGGCTAGTATTAACTAAATCGACAGCCTTAGTATCGATTATTGGTCTTGATGATATGACAAGAGTAGCTCAACAAGCTGGTAGTGCTACTCAGTATTCGTTTGCCTTTAACCTAGTTTCAGCTTTTTTGTACTTATTAATTACTTATATTTCACTCAAAGTCTTTGTTTATTTGGAAAAGCGTTACCAACGTGGTGTTTTAGTAGGAGGTTCTAATGAATGATACCTTAGAACTATTTTGGTTGGCTTTTCAAGATTGTCTGAATGCTTTACCTATAACCGTGATGTTAACGCTAGTTTCAGTTTCAATTGGTTTTTTACTAGCCTTGCCTTTAGCGGTTGCCTCTTTAAAAAATGGCACGATAGCTGCTAAATTAACTAATGGCTTTGTATATTTTTTTACAGGCACCCCTTTATTAGTCCAGCTGTATATTTTTTATTATGGTATTCCAAGCCTAGGACCAGTGAGCGAATTAATGCAAGAACCCGGTTGGGAGTTTTTAAAGTCGGGCTATATTTGGGTGCTTACGGCACTTACCTTAAATACCGCCGCTTATTCTACGGTTATTTTTGCTGGGGCTATTAAAAATACTGATAGAGGAGAGGTCGAAGCGGCGATGGCTTACGGTATGAGTCGTGCACAAGCTTTAAGGCGTGTTATTTTGCCTTCCAGTTTAAGACGTGCTTTACCTGCTTATAGTAATGAAGTGATCATGAGTATGCATGCAACTGCGCTAGCGTCTACAGTGACGATTGTAGAAATTACCGGTGCCGCAAGCTATTTCAATAGTACTTACTACGAGCCATTTATTGCTTACTCTGCAGCAGCAGTCTTGTATCTTGCTCTTAACTCTGTGCTAGTCGGGGTGTTTCGCTTATTTGAAAAGAAATACTTAGTTCATCTTAAACATAGTCATAGTGTGGCCTAGGTTTTTCCCTGAAAATGTCTCAAAACAACGCTTAAATGACTTAAAAGACTTTAGCTGTTTACTCAAGTTGATTAAAACAGGTTACACTTAATATAAGCGGCGGTGTGCCTGTGCATACTGCCAAATCATTAACAGAAGTATCACAGTACTTATGTGATACTGACGTTGCTTTACATTAACTGTCTGGAGGTTCGTATGGTAAAGATTACTAGACGACAATTCTTCAAGGCAACTGGTACAGCAGCGGCAGGTTCTAGCTTAACGCTTCTTGGTGCGGCGCCTACATCGGCCGTGGCTGAGGTTAGGCAGTACAAATTAGCGCGCATGACTGAAACGCGCAATACCTGTCCTTACTGTTCAGTAGCCTGTGGCCTATTAATGTACGGTATTGGTGATGGCGCTAAAAATGCCATCGACACGATCGTACATATTGAGGGTGACCCCGATAATCCCGTTAACCGTGGGGCTCTCTGTCCTAAGGGGGCGGGCTTAATCGATTTTATCCATAGCGAAAACCGCTTAAAGTATCCCGAGTATCGTGCTCCAGGTTCTGATGAGTGGGTACGTATGTCATGGGAAGATGCGATTGATAAAGTCGCTCGTCTTATGAAGGATGACCGTGATGCTAACTTTATCGAGAAAAACGAAAAGGGTGAGACGGTCAATCGTTGGTTAACTACAGGTATGTTAGCAGCATCTGCATCGCCTAACGAAGTGGGTTATATCACCCACAAAGTTGTGCGTCCGATGGGGATGTTGGCATTCGATAACCAGGCTCGTGTATGACATGGTCCGACGGTGGCAGGTCTTGCCCCGACGTTTGGCCGTGGTGCGATGACGAACCACTGGGTCGATATTAAAAATGCTAACGTAGTATTAGTGATGGGCGGTAACGCCGCTGAAGCACACCCGGTTGGCTTCAGATGGGCCATTGAAGCAAAAACTCGCAATAATGCGAAGCTTATCTGTGTGGACCCACGCTTTAACCGAACAGCGTCTGTAGCAGACGTTTATGCGCCTATCCGTACAGGTACGGATATTGTCTTCTTGGGCGCGGTTATTAAGTACTTACTTGATAACAACAAGATTCAGCACGAATACGTGCGTCATTACACGGACTTTACTTATATTGTTCGTGAAGACTTTGATTTCGAAGAGGGTATTTACTCAGGCTATAACGAAGAAACCCGCACTTACGATCGCAGTACGTGGGACTATGAGTTGGATGAGGTGACAGGACATGTCAAATCTGATCCGAGCTTAAGACATCCTCGCTGTGTTTATCAACTCATGAGAAAGCACTATGAGCGCTACACTCCTGAGATGGTTGAGCGTGTCTGTGGTACGCCTAAGGACAAGTTCTTAGAGATTGCTGAGCTTTTGGCTTCTACGCATGTGCCTAATCGTACGCTGACTATTCTTTACGCACTGGGTTGGACTCAGCACTCAATCGGCTCACAAATTATCCGTACAGCTGCCATGATGCAACTGCTGTTGGGTAATATCGGTATGCCTGGTGGTGGTGTTAACGCTTTACGTGGTCACTCCAACATTCAGGGCTTAACTGACTTAGGTCTAATGACTGACTTACTGCCAGGCTATTTAACCTTGGCTAAAGACGGTGAGCAATCTCTTGACCAATTCATTGGCGCAAGAGCACCTGCTCCGATGCGTACAAATCAGTTAAATTACTGGGGTAACTATAAGAAGTTCTGGGTTAGCTTAAGTAAATCTTGGTTTGGTAAGGCAGCACAGCCTGAAAACGACTTCCGTTATGACTGGTTCCCTAAGCTTGACAAGCCATACGATATGTTGCGCGTTTATGAGATGATGACTAAGGGTGAAGTTAATGGTTATATCTGTCAAGGATTTAACCCCTTAGCCGCTGCACCGCATAAGAAAAAGCAATCTGAAGCTTTTTCAAAATTAAAGTTCATGGTGGTGATGGATCCGCTTCGTACGGAAACTTCAGAGTTCTGGCGTAATGCCGGTGAGGAAAATGATGTTGATACAGCATCCATTCAGACTGAAGTAATTCGCTTACCAACTACTTGTTTTGCGGAAGAGGCTGGTGCCTTAGTCAACTCCGGTCGTGTCTTACAGTGGCATTGGAAGGGCGCAAACCCACCGGGTGAAGCGAAGAGTGATATTGAGATTATGGCTTTACTCTATAATCGCATTAAGGATCTCTACGTTGAAGAAGGCGGTGCATTCCCAGACCCTATCGTTAATCTTGACTGGCCGTACAACGCGCGTTTGAATCCGACAGGTGAAGAGTTAGCTATGGAGATGAACGGTCGTGCGATTGAGGATTTAAGAAATCCTAATAATCCGACCCAAGTCACCCGTAAGGCAGGTCAGCAGGTATCTGGTTTTGCCGAGTTACGTGATGACGGAACGACCGCTTGTGGTTGTTGGATTTACTCTGGCTCCTTTACAGAAGAGGGCAATATGATGGCTCGTCGCGATAATAGCGACCCGACAGGTATTGGCCAAACTCTGAATTGGGCTTGGGCATGGCCTGCTAACCGTCGTATTCTTTATAACCGAGCTTCTGCTGACCCTAGCGGTAAGCCATGGGATAGAGATCGCGCCTTGGTTTATTGGAATGGTCGTGCGTGGGTAGGTGCTGATGTCCCTGACTATAAGGCAGATGAGAATCCAGCAAATGATATGGGTCCATTCATTATGAACCCAGAAGGTGCTGCGAGACTCTTTGCGCGTAAGGGCATGGCTGAAGGTCCGTTCCCAGAGCACTATGAGCCGTTTGAGACTCCGTTAGCCTCCAACCCACTCAGTCCTAATGAGCCTCGTGCTCTAAACAATCCGGGCGCACGTGTCTTTAAGCGTGACTTGGAGGATATGGGTAAGGTTGATGAGTTCCCATACGTTGGTACGACTTATCGCCTAACAGAGCACTTCCACTATTGGACTAAGAACGTTCAATTAAACTCAATTGCTCAGCCTCAGCAGTTCGTTGAAATTGGCGAAGGTTTAGCCAATAAACTCGGAATTAAGGCAGGCGATCAAGTGAAGGTGTCATCTAAACGTGACTATATCAAAGCAGTTGCTGTGGTTACTAAACGTTTAATGACATTGAACGTAGACGGTAAGGAGTTACACCAGGTGGGTATTCCGCTACACTGGGGTTTTGTAGGCGTAGCCAAGAAAGGCTTCCTCGCCAACAGCTTGACCCCTGCGGTAGGTGACGGTAATACTCAGACACCTGAGTTTAAGTCCTTCTTGGTTAATGTCGAAAAGATTTAATTTTATATTATTTTTATTTCGACTTACTAAGTAGGTGGTCCTAATAAACTGCTCTACAGTAAAATGTAGAGCAGTTTTTTATTGGAGTATGACATTGCAAAAAATTAAACCTAAAGAAGAGATTTTGGATGAAAGTCTAGGTTCATTTCCGCGCATTATATTACCTGAAGGTAAATCAGTTTTTTCAACGCGCGCAACACGTCTAAAGCAATTAGCACCAGATAATCCTTTGGCAGATTATTTACAATTAGTAGCTGTTATTTCGGAAGCACAAGATAAGGTCTTTGGAAAGTATGAAGTACCGGCGGTGGATGATGAACGCATAGAGTCTTCTCAAAAACACGGCATGCCCACTTTACAACCAGATACGATTGAAAGAGATCCCGTTTGGCTCAAAATACTCAATGATATCTTGCAGCATTTGATTAAGGCAGAAGGTGTGCCAGCGGTTGCTGTTGAGGTTAGCCAAAGCTTAGCTACGCAGATTGAAGAAAACCCTGCAGCTATTGAAGCGATTGCCGATCGTGTTTTAGCAGACCAGGATGCGGATCCCGCTTTAGCTCCCGCCATTATGGCAGCACTGCAAGTTTATTGGACACAGATGGTGCTCGATTTGGGGCAAGAAAACTTACCGGTGGTCCAGAAGGAATCGACTGTATGCCCATGCTGCGGTTCACTACCAGTGAGTAGTGTGGTACAAATTGGCTCTAATCAGGGCATTCGCTATTTAAGTTGCAGTTTATGCTCTACCTTATGGCATTTTGTCCGAGTTGTTTGTTCAACTTGCAAGAGCACTAAAGACATTAGTTTCTATCATCTGGAAGGTGAGTTAGAAGCTTTAAAGGCAGAGACTTGCCCAACATGTCATTCTTATAGAAAAATATTCTATCAAGAGAAAGATATTTATGTAGATCCAGTAGCCGATGATTTAGCCAGTTTACAGTTGGATGTCCTGATGGCTGAAGAAGGTTTTGACCGTGCTAGTGGTAATCCGTTCTTGTGGCAAGCTGTTGAAGAAGCTGAAGAAAAGTAGTAAATAAAGAGGAATTTATGACGCAAGCTACTAAATCACTTTCATTTAGTGATCTACCGTCGGTAGATAAGTTATTAAATAGTGAAGATTTTAAGTCGCTACTAACTGATTATGGTCATACCTTAGTAAGTCAGGAAGTGCGGGCTATTATTGATGGCTTGCGTCAGCAAATTCGTCAACAAGAATCTTTGGCTATCGACTTAACGGCTGATGACAGTTTAAGCCAGTTCGCGCAAGCGACTAGACAAAATTTAGAATTAAAAAATCGATCTAAATTACGCTCTGTTTTTAATCTGACCGGTATTGTCTTGCATACCAATCTTGGTCGAGCATTGTTACCAGAAGTGGCGGTTGAAGCTGTTATTGAAGCTATGCGTAATCCGATGAATTTGGAATATGATTTAGCTTCTGGTGGCCGTGGTGATAGAGATGATCTGGTCGAGGATTTATTGTGTGAGCTAACTGGCGCGGAAGCAGCAACGGTGGTTAATAATAATGCAGCTGCCGTATTGCTGATGTTAAATGCCTTAGCTCATGAGTCTGAAGTGGTGGTTTCACGGGGTGAATTAGTTGAAATTGGTGGTTCATTTAGAATTCCCGACATCATGAAGCGAGCAAATACTTCTTTGGTGGAGGTTGGCACGACTAATCGCACCCATCCGAGAGATTATGAAGAGGCGATTACTGATAAAACAGCTATGCTAATGAAGGTACATACGAGTAATTACGAAGTGACTGGCTTTACTAAGGCTGTAGATATCAGTGAAGTAGCAGCTATCTCTAAAAAGTATGGTATACCGGCAACGGTTGATTTAGGTAGTGGCACCTTAGTTGATTTAACTAAATGGGGGCTACCAGCTGAAGTAACAGTACGAGAGACCCTTGAGGCTGGAGCGGACTTAGTGACGTTTAGCGGTGATAAGTTACTAGGAGGCCCACAAGCTGGACTGATCGTAGGGCGTGCAGATTTAATTGCCAAAATTAAGAAAAATCCACTTAAACGTGCCTTACGTGTAGGTAAAATTACCTTAGCAGCGTTGGAACCCATTTTACAGCTATACCGTAGTCCAGAGCTGTTAGCTGAACGTTTGACGACGATGCGACTATTTACTCGCTCTCAAACAGAAATAAAAGAAATCACGGATAAATTATTACCGTTGATGCAACAGTGGCTTGATAAGAATTTTAGCGTTGAGTCTGCACCCATGATGAGCCAAATTGGTAGTGGAGCAATGCCTGTTGAGCATTTGCCTAGTCATGGTCTAGCTATCCGCTATGTTGGAGAAGGCCGTTCAGGTCGTCATCTGATTGCTCTTGAGGAGCGTTTACGCCAATTGCCAAAACCGGTGATTGGACGTATTGCCGATGATACTTTACTATTGGATTTAAGGTGTTTGGAAGCTCAGCATTTGGCTGAGTTTACTGAGCAACTTAAATAAACTTGATAGAGTGCTGAAATCATGATTGTAGGTACAGCAGGTCACATTGACCATGGTAAAACAACTTTAATACGTGCCTTAACCGGTGTTGAAACCGACCGTTTAGCTGAAGAGAAAAAGCGCGGTATTACGATTCAATTGGGCTATGCTTATACGCCATTGGCTAATGGTGAGGTATTAGGTTTTATTGATGTGCCTGGACATGAGCGTTTGATCCGTACGATGGTATCTGGAGCTACAGGGATTGATTATGCCTTATTAGTCATTGCGGCCGATGATGGCGTGATGCCGCAAACTCGTGAGCATTTGGCTATCCTGTCTATCCTAAGCATTGATGCTGGTGCAGTAGTGATTACTAAAGCCAAGACAGTCGATAAAGAGCGTCTAGAGCAGGTCAAGCTAGAGATTCAGGCATTATTAAATGGGAGCTTTCTTGAGCAAGCGCCTTTGTTTGTAACAGATGCACTAGATTCAGGTTGTGCTGGTGTTGCTGCATTAAGTGAGCATTTATTTAAAGAAGCGCTGCAACGCTCAAGGCTTAATGTTGAAGGTCTTTTTAGACTATCAATTGATCGTGTGTTTACCCTTAAAGGGCAAGGTACAGTAGTAACAGGCACGGTGCATAGTGGTGAACTGGATCTTGATGTGCAGACAGTCGAGACCGAAGCGATCGATTTAAGGCATTTTCCTTCTGAGCAAGTAGTGCGTGTGCGTTCTATTCATGCTCAGGACCAAGCCTCCCGAATAGGACGGGCAGGTCAGCGTTGTGCTCTTAACCTGGGCGGTGTCAGCACGGATGAAATTGCACGTGGTGACTGGATTGCTGATGCTCGCACTTTTACACCATCTAATCATATTGACGTTGAGCTTCAACTGATGGGTTCTTCCGATCAACATGTTCAGGCCTGGACACCTTTACATTTGCATATTGCGGCAAACCATTATCATGTTCATGCGGTTCCATTAAGCGTTGATAAGTTAGAGCCGGGGCAACGAGCTAAGGTACAGTTGGTATCAGATGAACCAATTTGTTGTATGACGGGTGATCGTTTTATTATTCGAAACTCTCAAGCCACACAGACAATCGGTGGTGGCCGTATTCTGCATCCTAATGCACCAGATAGGAAGCGTCGTTCGCCTGAGCGCTTGGCTTGGTTAGATGCGGTTCTAGCTTTTTTAAATGGAGCTGGGGTAGAGGTGCTTCTTGAGCAAGCGCCTTATGGTTTAAGCGAGAAAAGTCTTTTACGCCTAAGTGGTAAGCCATTAAATAAGTTGGAAAGACCCGTTAGTGTATTCGAATTATTACCTACTGGTTTACAAGCTCAAACGACTTGGATTTTAGAAAGTCAGTGGAAAAACTTAGCTGAACAAGTAGTTCAACGTCTAGCTGCATTTCACGAAGAAACGCCCGATGAGGTGGGTGTCGAGATGCTGCGTATGAGACGGATGGCATTGCCTAAAATGCCCGAGCCACTATGGCAGTTATTGATACGCTTTTTGCTCGATCAAGGACAGCTTAGTCGTACACGTAGTTTGTTACATTTGCCTGCCCATATCCCTGTTTTGTCTGAGAAAGAAGCAGCACTTGCAGAACAAGTATTACCACTAGTTGAGGCCGGTGATGTTAATCCACCTTGGGTACGTGATATTGCTAAGAAGTTAGAAGTTGAAGAATCTGAGGTGCGGCAGGTCTTAAGACGTTTAAATCGTCAAGGTGAGATTTTTCAGGTGGTTAATGATCTCTTTTACCATCGCAATGCGTTACAGAAGATGGCCTTATTAGTGCTCTCTTTAGAACCTCAGAATGATATAGCAACTACCGACTTTAGGGATGTTTCGGGCTTGGGACGTAAGCGGGCTATTCAAATTTTAGAGTACTTTGATCGGGTAGGTTTAACTCGTCGCGTGAAGGAGCGACGATTAGTACGCAATCACTCATTAGATTGGTTATAATACGCCATTAACTATCTTCGGAAGGTATGCGTAACCGGTGTTGCGGCTGGGCTTCAAATCCAGTTGGGGATGTCAGACATTCCCAGGTAGGTTCGACTCCTGCTACCTTCCGCCATTTACTATTTCCGGGTGGTGAGTCTCATGACCGAAAATAATTCAAAGCAATCTGTTGAATCTCCTCGTTTAACTTCTTTATCCCATGGTGGTGGCTGCGGCTGCAAAATTGCACCTGATGTTTTATCAAAGCTGATGTCTAATATGCCAAAGGGTCAGGAGTTTCCTAATCTTTTAGTAGGTAATGAAACAGCCGATGATGCCGCAGTTTTTCGTTTAAATGACGATCAGGCGTTGATCGCAACAACTGACTTTTTCATGCCAATTGTTGACGATCCTTATGATTTTGGCCGTATTGCTGCTACTAATGCTTTGTCTGATATTTATGCCATGGGCGGTACGCCAGTGATGGCTTTAGCCTTAGTTGCGATGCCGATTAATGTCTTAGCACATGATCAAATCGCACTTATTCTTAAGGGTGGGGCAGATGTGTGTCATCAAGCTGGCATTCCAGTGTCCGGTGGCCACTCCATTGATTCGGTTGAGCCTATTTATGGTTTAGCAGCAATGGGCACGGTTCATCCTGATCAAATTAAGCGTAATTCCAAAGCACAAACAGGTGATGTTCTGATTTTGAGTAAGGGCTTAGGCATTGGTATCTTCTCAGCCGCTTTAAAGAAAAACCTGCTCCCTGAGGCCTCGTATCAACTGATGATTGAGTCCACAACCCAACTTAATACACCGGGGGCTAAATTAGGGCCACTACAAAGTGTTCATGCCATGACAGATGTCACTGGTTTTGGTCTATTAGGTCACTCTTCAGAAATTGCTCGTGCTTCCGGTGTTGAGCTTACTATTAATTTAGCTGAAGTTCCTTTCTTGGAAGGCGCGCGCGAGTTAGCTGAACAAGGTCATATTACAGGGGCTTCTGGGCGTAACTGGAATGCAATATCTGATTATATTGACTTGGCAGATACGGTAACTGATGTTGACCGCGCTTTATTAACTGACCCTCAAACTTCAGGTGGTTTATTGCTTGCAGTGAGTCCTGATGCGGTGGATGAGGTTTTGGCCTTGTTCGCTACTGAAGGTTTTAATTATGCCACGGTGGTTGGTCATGTCGGCTCAAGTACCGATTGTCCAAGCGTCAAGGTAATCTAATTTTTTATGATATGAAAATAGCAGTGATTGGCGGTGGCAGTATGGCTGCCGCTATTATTGACGGAATGTTGAAGCAGGAGAGCTGTACGACAGATGAGTTGCTCATCTCAGTAAACTCGGACGCCTCTGTACAGCGCTGGCGAAGTAAAGGGGTATCACATGTGCAAATTGGTGCGAGTGAGGCCTTCGCTGAGGCGGACATCTGGATATTAGCAGTAAAACCTCAGGTGATGCAGGAGGTTTTACAAAGCTATCAGGATTATTTTTCATCTGATAAGCTTGTGATCAGTGTTGCTGCAGGTTTGACCGTAGAAAGTCTAGCTTACTTTTTAAATGGCCAAAGTGCTACTGATTTAAAGATCATCAGAACCATGCCAAATACTCCCTCTCTAATTGGGGAAGGTGTAATTGGCGCCTATGCCTCTCCTGCCGTGAGTCAGGTTGAACAAGCACTTTTTGTTGAGATGTTCAAGGCCTGTGGTCAGCTTGATTTTTTTGCTGAAGAGTCAATGCTAGATGCAGTGACTGGTTTGAGTGGCAGTGGGGTGGCCTATGTCTATTTATTTGCTGAAGCATTGATTGAAGGCGCTCTGGCATTAGGCTATGATGCGAGCACCGCTCGTAAGCACGCAGTACAGACATTAAAGGGTGCGAGTTTGATGATGGAGCAATCTACTGATGATATTGCTTTACTTAGAGAAAGTGTGACATCTAAAAAAGGCACGACAGAACAAGCCTTAGGAGTTTTTGAAAGTCACGAACTAAAAGCCATTGTAGCAGCCGCCATGAAGGCAGCACATGATAGAGCCCAAGAATTAGCCGTTGAGCTTGCTCCAACAAAGCATTAATTTAAATTTATTTACTCAACTCTATGAGTCAAAATTCAGATATTCATGTAAAAGCAATGGAGTTCGAACCATTGACCACTAGACAGCGCATCATTGCTTTATTGATTATGTGCTCCTTGGTGGCGGCTTCAAATGTCTTAGTACAACCTCAATTTCATATTAATGAGTGGTTAACCTTTGGCGCATTAACTTATCCCGTTACTTTTCTAGTAACTGATTTACTTAATCGACGTTTCGGTCCGAATGCTGCGCGCAGTATTGTCTATTGGGGCTTCGCAGTTGCCTTAATTGTTTCAGTTTATTTATCTACTCCTCGAATTGCCTTGGCTTCGGCTACTGCTTTTTTAGTCGCGCATGTGCTTGATGTCTTTGTGTTTCATCGCTTGCGTCAAAGAGCATGGTGGCTTGCTCCTCTAATAGCTGGGATTATGGCATCGACAATTGATACTTTTGTCTTCTTTGGAGCTAGCTTTATAGGTACACCGGTTCCATGGGTTACTTTGGCCTTAGGTGACTTAATTGTTAAAGTCAGTCTCTCCGTTTTTCTGCTAGCGCCATTTAGAGCGCTGATGTGGAATCTTGGTGCCTCAAGAGTCAAGAAAAGTCTATGATCAATAATTAGCAACATAATTTATATTTAGTTGCATTTATGCTAAAGTCCTAATAGAAGCCTCAGTTGTAGGCTTCTATTTTTATATTAATCTGCTGTTTTACTGTGGATGTATTAAAAATTAAGTGTTTTTGCCAATAGTTTCTTGGCATATTAAGTATTATCATTGGCAATTGTTTTATTTTAGAAGGGCACGAACTTATGGATTTTCTGCCTCAGCTTATCCAGCAATTATTTAATGGGCTCTCACTAGGAGCCATTTACGCCTTGATTGCAATTGGCTATACCATGGTCTACGGCATCATCGGCATGATTAACTTTGCTCACGGCGAAATCTATATGATTGGCGCTTATGTGGGTTTAGTCACTTTGACCGCGATTGGGGTCAATGGCATTTTACCGCTACCCTTATTGATTCTATTTATGATTTTAGTCGCCGCTCTAGTGACTGGCGTTTATGGTTATAGTATTGAGCGACTGGCTTATCGCCCCGCACGCAATAGTCCGCGTCTGGTTTCACTTATTGCAGCGATTGGTATGTCTATTTTCTTGCAGAACTGGGTTGCTTTAGGTCAGGGTGCACGTGATATGGCCGTCCCTAATATTTTAGCTGGCTCTTTTAGCTGGGATCTAGGTATTGGCTATCCAGTCATGTTCTCTTATTCGCGGTTGTTAATCATTGCTGTAGTTTTTGTTCTGATGGTGGCATTAACCTTCTATATTAAAAACTCACGGATGGGCCGTGCATCTCGTGCCTGTTCACAAGATATGCATATGGCCAACTTACTCGGCATTGACACTAATCGGGTCGTTTCCTTTACTTTCGTACTCGGTGCGATGTTGGCGGCTGTAGGTGGTGTATTAATTGCTCTCTCTATTGGTAAGTTAAATCCCTATATTGGCTTTATTGCTGGTATTAAGGCTTTTACCGCTGCTGTTCTAGGAGGCATAGGTAGTGTCCCTGGCGCCATTTTGGGGGGCTTGCTCCTTGGTGTGGTTGAGACATTAGCGGCTGCATACTGGTCTTCAGAATATAAAGATATAGTTGCCTTTAGTTTGCTAATTTTGATACTGCTATTCCGCCCGACGGGTCTTTTAGGAAAACCTGAAGTGGAGAAAGTCTAATGGCCGAGAATTTTAAAAATGCAATTTTTGCTGCTGTTTTAACAGCCATTATGACCATCCCCATCTTTGGCTTACAGCTAGTCAGACAGGGCGCTCAGACTCAAATTGTCCCTGATTGGGATCTTGTGCTGATGGGGATCGCTGCAGTTTTTGTGGTGCAACTAATTCGTCCTTTTCTATTTAAGAACTTTTCAAAAGTGGGACGTAAGTCACGTTGGGCATTACCCGTTTTAAAGCCACGTAGCATTAATTTATTAATTTTAATGGTTGTCGTCATTGCTGCGATTTGGCCTTTTTTTGGTTCGCGGGCGCATATTGATATTGCTACTTTAGTACTGATTTATGTGATGTTAGGCCTAGGTCTTAATATAGTAGTTGGCTATGCTGGTTTGTTAGACTTGGGTTTTGTCGGTTTTTATGCGGTTGGTGCTTATACTTATGCCTTATTATTCCATTGGGTTGGTTGGGGCTTTTGGGCCTCGTTACCGATGGCAGGAGCGATGGCTGCGCTCTTTGGCTATATACTCGGATTTCCCGTGCTCAGACTGCGTGGTGACTATTTAGCGATCGTTACTTTAGGCTTCGGAGAGATCATCCGCTTGCTATTAATTAACTTAAGTCAGTGGACTGGTGGTCCTGATGGCATTGCCAATATTCCCAAACCAACACTTTTAGGTCATGCAATGACTCGTAGGGCTCCAGCTGGTGAGGAGACCTTCCATCAGATGATGGGCTGGGCCTATAATCCAAATCACGTGGTGATTTATTTGTACCTATTAGCCTTGGCATTGGCGGTGATTACACTTTTGGTATCGAATCGCTTAATCCGCATGCCAATCGGTAGGACTTGGGAAGCGTTGCGAGAGGATGAAATTGCTTGTCGTTCATTAGGCTTAAATCCAACTAATATCAAACTATCAGCCTTTACCTTAGGTGCTATGTTTGCTGGTTTCGGTGGGGCGTTTTTTGCAGCTCGCCAGGGATTAGTGAACCCAGAGTCTTTTACTTTTATTGAGTCAGCCTTAATTCTTGCTGTGGTGGTTTTAGGCGGTATGGGGTCACAACTTGGTGTTATTTTAGCTGCGATTTTATTGACCGCATTACCAGAGGTAGCTCGTCAATTCGCTGAGTATCGTATGTTGATCTTCGGTCTGATCATGGTCCTAATGATGGTATGGCGTCCGCAGGGACTGCTGCCCGCACAGCGGCCACAAGTGGAGATTAAGTGATGAGTGATAAAGTATTAGAAGCTCGTGATATCTGCATGCGTTTTGGTGGTCTATTAGCTGTTGATCATGTCTCATTAGATGTTCGAAAAAACGAAATTTTTGCTATTATTGGCCCTAATGGTGCAGGCAAAACAACAGTCTTTAACTGCATTAGCGGATTTTACAAACCAACTTCCGGTTCGATTGTTTTAAATGATCAAAATATCACAGGTTGGACTAGTCACTTAGTGGCTAAACAAGGCTTGGTCAGAACTTTCCAAAACGTTCGATTGTTTAAAAACTTAACAGTGCTGGAAAATCTGCTAGTCGCACAGCATAATAAAAACGCCGGTTTTTTTTCTGGTTTATTAAATCTGCCAAAACATAAACGAGCAGAGAAAAAAGCCTTAGATAATGCGGTGTTTTGGCTTGAGTTTATGGGGATTAAGGAGTTCGCTAATCGAGAAGCGGGTAATTTAGCTTATGGTCATCAGCGTCGCTTAGAGATTGCCCGTTGTATGATCACTGACCCTAAGTTGTTATTGTTAGATGAACCAGCTGCGGGTCTTAACCCTCAAGAAAAAATTGAATTAGCACAATTAATTAATCAGCTACGTCATGATTATGATTTGGCTGTTTTACTAATTGAGCATGATATGGGATTAATTATGAATATTTCCGATCGTATTTTAGCGATGGAATACGGTAAGCCCTTAATCACCGGTACTCCGGATGAGGTGCGTAATGATCCTAAAGTAATTAAGGCTTACCTCGGAGAGTAGTCATGGCGATGTTAACACTGGATAAAATTAACTCAGGTTATGGAGCCATTCAGGCCTTGCATGATGTTAGTCTTGAGGTACAACAGGGTGAGATTGTTACCCTCATCGGTAGTAATGGTGCAGGAAAGACCACCACCTTAATGACTATTTGTGGTAATCCCCGCGTTCGTACTGGTAGTATCAGTTTTATGGGCGAAGACATATCTAATATGGATACTCATGCCATCATGCGTAAAGGAATTGCTATTTCACCTGAGGGGCGTCGTGTTTTTCCGGATTTGAGTGTATTGGAAAATCTTAAGATGGGGGCTTTCTTTTTAAAGCGTGATGAAATCGAGGCAGGTATAGAACATGTTTTTAATCTGTTTCCACGTCTCGAAGAGCGTGCAAGTCAACGTTCTGGATTAATGTCAGGTGGTGAGCAGCAGATGCTTGCTATTGGACGGGCGCTGATGAGTAAACCGAAGATGCTTTTATTAGATGAGCCGACACTAGGTTTAGCCCCACTTATTATTGAGCAAATCTTTGAAATCATCAAGACGATCCGAGAAGAGGGCATTACTGTTTTCTTAGTTGAACAAAATGCTAATAAGGCATTGCAAATTGCCGATCGTGGTTATGTCCTAGAAACTGGACGTATTGTATTGCACGATACGGGTGCTAATCTACTGCTCAATGATGAGGTTGGTAAAGCCTATCTAGGTCACTAAGAGTTTCAACCCACTTTGCTTTAGCTTAGTGGGTTGAAGTTATCTTCTGAAGAAAATCAGCTACTCTTAGGATGCTTGCTTTTCAGTCGTAGTATTTTGTTTACTGATATCGTTGCTTTCTGTTGTATCAGCTACCTTAGCTGTATCAGTTGTCGCTTCTACGTTTTCTAATTCAGTCGCTTTATCTGTTAGTTTATCTTCTGAATCAGACTGTTGGTCTTCTTCAACAGTTTTTTCTGCTTCGTAAGTTAAGCTGCTATCGATATTAGTGATTGATGATTTTTCTTTAGCGAGTTGGAAGGTTGGACGTTCCTTAACTGTATTTAAAAACATTTCAATGTTTTTATGAGCGGACTGTAACTTGCCCTCAGATTCAAGAGTTAATAAGATATAAGCTAAATCAATATCAGCTGCACAGAATTGGCTACCACAGGTCCAACCACTTTCAGCCAAACTCTCATCAATGTAATTTAGTTGACGGTTAATTTCAGGTTCGATTTTATTGCTAATATAGTTGAGAACCGTTTTTTTCATAATAGAGCGAGCAAAAAACGGCACTCTGGATTGGCCTAACTTATGAATAATACGCTGCTGATCAACCAGAGGAAGTAAATTACCCTCTAAGTAATGAACCCACTGTAGATAATTAATATAATCAGGATGAGCCATCGGCGGACGCATACCTGAGCGATCATAACTGCTTAGTAAGTATTCGCGTGCAGCACCATGCGTAGCAATGTTGATATTGCCATCTAATAGCATAGGCGCTTTACTCAGTGGATGAATTTCTGTGTGACTAGCCTCCTCAGAGTCTTCACGGCGATTGATTTGGAAGGTAAGACCAAGCTCACAAGCTAACCAAATGCTACGAAATGAACCCGTAGAGGGCAGGTGGAAAATAGTGATCATGGTCGTTATCTCCTTTAAGGCTAAATTTTAAGTTACTAGTTACTGTATTATAAATAAATCGCTTAATCAATGACTTACTTGAACTTTATGAGCACTGTTTTGTTTTAAATTAAATGATTAGTTTAATAACTCAAGTACACGATCACGCATACTTTCAATGTCATGACTGTTTGAGGCTAAAAAGCTAGCTCGACCGCTTTGATCAAATACATAGATTCCTTCAGCATGCATGACATCATAAAGCTCGGGATTGTTTGGATTTTTGGGCTTTTCAATCTGATAGGCTACCCGGTAACGTTTAGCGATATCCGCAATTTCACGTTCTGTCCCGGTGAGGCCAAGAGCACCCGCACCAAAAGCATCAAGATATTGCTCTAAACGTTCGGGAGTATCACGATGAGGATCAACACTAATCATTACGACCTGAACTTGCTCTTGCTGCTGTTCGTTTAGCATGCTTTTCATCAGAGCAAGTTCGGCCATGGTGGTAGGACAAACGTCAGGGCAATAGGTGTAGCCAAAATAAACTAAAACAACTTTACCTTTTAAGTCTTTTTCCGTCAGGCGTTGATTATCTGCAAACTCTAAATCGAATTTGAGTTTGGGTAAATGACTTCGTGTTGAATAAAATGAAGTTTCGTTGCTCTGAGCAAAGACTGTATTTGTTGCTGCCGTAGTCCCTAGACAGGCTAGGGACAGACTAAGAGCAAGGTGAAATTTTTTAATAAATTTTGCTTTCACTTTCATCTGAAAATCTCTAGGCTTCCAAACTTTCTTCTACCATGCCGTGATGGCGTAATAAGGCGGCTGGATCTGCGGCTCGACCACGGAAGTTTTCAAAGAACTCTGATGCTGGTAAAGAGCCTCCAACGGCTAATACTTGATTTTTAAAATGCTCACCAGCTGTAGGGTTTAAAGTGCCCAAAGCTTCTGTGGCATTTTCTTCAAAATAGCTATAGGCATCTGCAGATAAAACCTCTGCCCATTTATAGCTGTAGTATCCAGCTGAATAACCACCCGCAAAAATGTGAGAGAAATTATGTGGAAAACGATGCCAACTTGGAGGGATAACGACCGCTACTTCTTTGCGTACATCATCTAGTTGTTGTAAAACATCTGCAATGTTTAAGTCTTTTGTCTGTTGGTGTAGCAACATATCAAAAAGAGCAAATTCTAATTGGCGCACGGTTTGCATACCAGTTTGAAAGTTTTTCGCAGCGACAATCTTATCAAAAAGCTCACGACTTAATGCTTCTCCAGTTTCATGATGGCGACTTAATTTTTGCATGACTGGCCATTCGTAGCAGAAGTTTTCCATGAACTGAGAGGGCAACTCAATAGCATCCCACTCCACGCTTGCAAAAGGCGATGCTGAAGGCTCGTCGACTTTTGAGAGAAGGGCATGCAAGGCATGACCCATCTCATGGAAAAGAGTGATGACATCATCAAGTCGTAGAAGGCCAGCTTTGCCATCTTGAGGAGGAGTGAAGTTACACGTCAGGTATACAACGGGTGTGATCAGCGTATCACCATGTAGGTGGCGAGTGCGTTCATTAGCTACCCAAGCACCGCTCTGCTTACCACTACGAGCGTGTAGATCGGTATAGAGATGACCTAGTAACTTATCACCTTCTTTTAAGGCATAGACTTTGGCATCTTGGTGCCAAGTTTCAGCCTTAATAGGTTCAAACTTAACACTAAAAAGCTGCTCGACCATGCTGAAGCAACCTGACATGACCTGATCTTCAGGTAGGTATTGTTTAACTTCTTCGTCTGAGTAAGCGTATTTGCTCTCTCTTAGCATCTCGGAGACATAGGCTAAATCCCATGGTTCGAGTTGCTCCATGCCTAATTCTTGTTCAGCAAACTGTTTTAGCTCTGCCATATCCTTTTCAGCAAATGGCTTTGCTCGTGCTGCTAAATCACGAATGAACTCAATAACCTGTGTCGGGCTGTCGGCCATGCGTTTTTCTAATTGCATGGTAGCAAAGTCTTTAAAGTCCAAAAGTTTGGCAACTTCAGTTCTTAACTTAAGGATGGTTTCAATATTTTCGGAGTTGTCGTATTGTGGATCGCCTTGTTCGGAAGCAATAGTTGCATAGGCTTTATACATACGTTCGCGTAAAGCTGGGCTTTTAGCATATTGCATAACTGGAAGATAAGATGGCATTTTTAAATTAAAAGTCCAACCTTTGCCTTCAGCTAAAGCACTAGCAGCAGCTAACGCTTGTTCCGGAATACCTGCAACCTCATCAGCATCTTCTGTGGTATATGACCAGTTATCTGTTGCATCTAGTGCGTTTAGAGCAAACTGCTGACTCGTCATTGCCATTTGTTCACTAATTTCGGCGTAGCGTTCTTTAGCCAAGCCTTCCAACTCAACACCACTTAATTTAAAGTCCTTGAGCGCTTCCGTAATAATACGTTGACGAGTTTTGCTCAATGTCTTGAAATGCTCGCTATCCTGTAATTTTTTATACTGATTAAATAAGTCTTTATTAAGACCAATTGAGGTAGAAAACTCAGAAATCTGTGGCAACATGACATTGTATGCAGCACGTATTTCATCAGTGTTTTGAACGTTATTTAGGTGATTTACTACGTTCCAGCTACGCCAAAGACGGGCTGTGCCGTACTCCATCACTTCAACGAAATTATCCCAAGTTGGTTGATCCAGTTGGGTTAATTGATCAATGAGTGTTTTGGCGTCTTGAAGTAAATACTCCAGTGCTGGCACAATATGCTCAGCCTTGATTGCCTCATAGGCAGTCAAATTTTCGACAGGGTTTAATAAAGGGTTGTTGTTGAGTTGTTCAGTCATTATTAAGAAAGGTCCTCCAGACCATGTTGTTGCATTGTGGCTTGGATAGTATTAACTAATAACATGGTGATTGTCATCGGTCCTACACCACCAGGAACAGGGGTAACAGCAGAGGCTACCTGACATGCTTCCTCGAAGTTTACGTCACCCACTAGCTTGCCATTGTCTAGGCGATTAATGCCCACATCAATCACAACGGCACCAGGCTTAATCATATCGCCACTAATCATGTTGGGGCGACCGGTAGCAACGACTAGGACATCTGCGCGTTTTGTATGAGCGGCCAAGTCTTTAGTTTTTGAATTACAGATAGTAACGGTAGCATCTGCTTTTTGTAAAAGCAGGGCAATGGGCTTGCCGACTATATTACTGGCGCCGATAATTACCGCTTCGGCACCTCTTAATTGTACCTCTTGGTCCTCAAGCATCTTCATAATACCGTAAGGTGTACATGGGATTAGCTGAGGCTCACCTGTCATCAGAGCGCCCGCATTTAGACGATGAAAACCATCAACGTCCTTTTCAGCTCTGATATGCTGGATGACTAATTGACTGTCCAAGTGTTGTGGGAGTGGTAGTTGAACCAAAATACCATTAACATCAGGATCCTCATTTAAATCACGGATCTTTGCTAGTAAATCGTCCTGAGAAATATCAGAGGGTAAGGTGACTACCTCAGAACTTAGGCCCATCTTTATAAAAGTATTGTTTTTATTGCGTACATAGACTTGGGAGGCAGGGTCTTCACCAACTAACACTACGGTCAGTGAAGGGGTGATACCTTTTACTTTTAAGGCTTCAATCGTTGGGATTAAGTCCTGTTTGATTTTTTCTGATAAAGCCTTGCCATCGATGATTTTAGCGTTCATACAAAAATTTAGATCCTTTGTTAATTAATAATTACTTCTTTAAGACGATTTTCATTAGATCAGCCACAGTACTGACCTCAAGCTTTTCCATGATGTTTGCACGGTGTGCTTCTACCGTTTTGATACTAATGCTTAAATCATCAGCAATTTGCTTGTTTAGACGACCAGCTACAATGCGCTCAAGCACTTGTTCCTCACGACCTGTTAGGCGGGCTAGTAAACTATCCACTTCTTGTTGAGTTAGGGCTTCTTGCATTTGCTCATAGGCCTGATCTAAGAAACGACTAATAATTGGTTTAATATCTTCCAGATTGAAAGGCTTTTCAATGAAGTCGACTGCGCCTTTTTTCATGGTGGAAACGGCCATGTTGACATCACCGTGACCCGTAATGAAAATAATTGGTAGAGTCGCTTTACGCTCAATTAACTGCTCTTGTAGTTGCAGACCTGACATGCCGGGCATACGGACATCGGTAATTAATACGCTGACAAGCTTAGGGTCGTATTGCTCTAAAAACTCTTCACCGCTAGCAAAAGTTTGTACCTGGTAGTTTTGAGTTTCTAAAAGAAGACGCAAAGAATCTCTAACTGCATCATCATCATCCACTACAAAAATCACACTATTACTATGGTCTATCATAACTAATCTATTGCTCCATGTTGTGAAGGTTATTAATTCTCTGCTTTACGATAACAGGGAACTGTAAAAGAAAATATTGTACCGCCACCAGGATTGTTTTCAGCCCATAACCTTCCACGGTGAGCTTCGATCACTGAGCGACAGATATTCAAGCCGATGCCAAGACCCTCTTTTTTAGTGCTATAAAATGGATCGAACAAACGCTCAGCATCTTTGAGGCCATGACCGCTATCGATTACTTGAACCTGAATTTCTTGTCCTACTTGTGAGACATGAACATAGAGTGTGTCATGAGCGCTTTGAGCCATCGCCTCAAGGCCATTTTTAATCAGATTAAGTAGTACCTGTTCGATAAGGATCGGATCAACGTAGATCTCGGGTAAATCTTCGGGTAGATTGACCTCAATCTGTTTATTGTACTTACGACTCTCAAATACGGCCAAATCCATTGTGTTATCAACAATAGTATCTATTTTAGCAGCTTGCTGCTCAGGATCGTTACGTCTGACAAAGTCACGAATACGTGCAATGATTCGGCCAGCACGTTCAGCTTGTGAAACCGACTTATCCAGGACTTGCAATAAACGCTCACGATCTATATTGTCACTTTTTATCAAGGCAGAAATGGCTGAGTTGTAATTAACAATGGCAGTGAGTGGCTGATTCAACTCATGAGCCAAAGAACTAGCCATTTCTCCCAAGGTGCTTAAACGACCACTGAGTTGTACTTTTTCTTGCTGTGCACGAAGTTTTTTTTCGTACTCACGACGTTGTGAAATATCACGTGCAACCTGTAATCTTACCTTGCGGCCATCAGTCCAATTTAATGTCCGGTGGTGTACCTCGAACCAGCTATCAATATGAGGTATGTAAAACTCGTTATTTTCCTCATGATGATCTTCATGGTGCGTTGTAGTGGCATTGTAGAGTAGGCTATGGCCATGCGCTTCTGAACCCCACAAACGGCGGTAGGTGCGGTTGGCAAATAATAATTCAGGTCCATTTACTGTATCGGCCACGACGGAAATTGCATCATCCAGACTTTCGAGTACTGTCATGAAGCGCTCGTGAGCAGCGGTGAGGGCTTCTCTGATTCGCTTTGGCTCAGTGATATCAGTCATTGATGTCATCCAGCCGATTTGCTCACCATTTGGTTCACGAAGGGGGGACACATATAGCCGTGCGGTAAAGATAGAGCCGTCACGACGTCGAGCTTCCATTTCCATCCCTGAACTGGGTGTTTTACCGCTTAAAACGATATCAAGATACTTCTGGTGCTGCTCTAATTTATCTTCTACCCAATAAGGATAAGGAAATAAGGTACCTAATAATTCGGACTCGTTCCATCCAACCATCCGACAAAAAGCAGGGTTTACATAAACCACCTTTCCTTGCAAGTCTAATACGCGCATCCCTGTAGACATGGAGTTTTCCATTGCTCGTCTAAAGGTGGTTTCTAAAAATAGCTGCTCCTCGGCTTCTGAGCGGATTCGAGTGTAATGCCAAAGCGTCAGTAAACTAATGACAATGGTAAAGGACATAGCAACCACTAAAAAGATTAGTAGTTGATGGCGAACTTCTTCGGCGTTGGAATAGAGAATAGCGTGTTTATGTTGAATATTCTGGATTGCGATAAAAGCAAAAATAACCAACACATACAGTACTAAAACAAAAACCGGAATGATCCAATGCAATCTGCGTTTATTATCGTCTTTTAATGCTTGAGGCAAAATAAAAGAAAGATCGGAGTGAGTGGCCATATGTAAATTTGTTTGTTAGCTAAGAATTAAGTGAGCTGCTTTCAGCAATCTTCGTTTTTTTACAATTGCTATTTTAACAATAATCATTGTCCTTAAAGCGCAAAGGTTATAAGACTTATAAATAGAAGGCTTATGTGATGATATGAGTATGGATTAGCATTATTAAAGCTATTATTTTTCATATGGTAAAAAATAATATTACTATATGAAAAATCCTTGACAAAAATAACGATTTTTTTAAAACTTATGTTTAAATGTGTAGAAGTATAAACGCTGTAACAATCTAGGCGTAACGCATTAAGTATTTATTTGTTAGCTTTTACTTTTAAATTTGTTTATCCTATGGGATAACAACGAAGTCAGTAACAAAATAACTGGCTACAGTTTAACCACTAATAAGGAGTCTCGAATGAGCAAAGATTATTCGGCAACCAGCATTCCAGATATAGACGAAGTCGAAACCCAGGAATGGTTGGAATCTTTGGAGGCTGTGCTTGATCGTGAGGGTACGGAGAGAGCGCATTTTTTAATTGAAAAGCTAAGTGATTTAGCTCGTCGTTCAGGGTCTAACATTCCTTATTCGCCCTATACGGCGTACGTGAATACGATCCCTCCAGGCCATGAGCCAGCTAACCCCGGTAATTTGGAATTAGAAGCACGCATTCGTGCTTATATTCGTTGGAACTCGGTAGCCATGGTGGTTAAAGCTAATCTTCACGAGACTGAAGGTGGTGGTGGCCTTGGTGGCCATATGGCTTCTTATGCCTCTTTAGCTACCATGATTGAAAGTGGTCAAAACCATTTCTGGCATGCAGAGACTGACGATCATGGCGGTGATTTAGTTTATTTCCAGGGTCACTCCTCACCAGGTATTTATGGTCGAGCTTATTTAGAGGGCCGCATTACTGAAGAGCAATTAGATAATTTCCGCCAAGAAGTTGACGGCAAGGGTTTATCTTCTTACCCACACCCACATTTAATGCCTGAGTTCTGGCAGTTCCCTACAGTGTCAATGGGTTTAGGCCCTATGATGGCAATTTATCAGGCCCGCTTCTTAAAGTATTTACATGCGCGCGGTATTGCTGATACTTCTAATCGCAAAGTCTGGGTTTTCTGCGGTGATGGTGAAATGGACGAACCAGAATCCTTAGGCGCTATCGGTTTGGCTGCACGCGAAAAGTTAGATAATCTTATTTTTGTGGTTAACTGTAACCTTCAGCGTTTAGATGGTCCTGTCCGTGGTAATGGAAAAATTATTCAAGAGTTAGAAGGCGAGTTTCGTGGTTCGGGCTGGAACGTTATCAAGTTAATTTGGGGTAGTTATTGGGATCCTTTATTAGCTCGCGATAAGGACGGTATTCTGCGTAAGGTCATGGAAGAAACCATTGACGGTGAATACCAAGCTTATAAGGCCAATGACGGAGCATTTGTCCGTAAGCATTTCTTTGGTAAGGATCCTCGTCTATTAGAAATGGTTAGTCGCATGAGTGACGAGCAAATTTGGCGTCTTAACCGTGGTGGCCATGATCCTAACAAGGTCTATGCAGCTTTTGATGCGGCGATGAAAACTGAAGGGCAACCTACGGTTATTTTAGCTAAAACCATTAAAGGCTATGCTTTGGGTGAAACCGTTCAGGGCAGAAACCCTTCGCACCAACAAAAGAAATTAGAAGAAGAGTCCTTACGTGACTTACGTGATCGCCTAAATATTCCGATTCCAGACGATAAGATTGCTGAAATCCCTTATTTTAAACCATCAGAAGACTCTGCCGAAATGCGTTATTTGCGTGAGCGCCGTGAGGAGCTTGGTGGTTTCTATCCACGTCGTCGTGTTGACTCAGAAGAGCGTTTAACGGTGCCGGGTCTTGATTACTTTAAATCAGTGACTGAAGCAACTCCTGAAGGTCGCGAGTTATCTACTACTCAATCTTTTGTTCGTTTCTTAAACCAGTTGTTGCGTGATAAGCAATTAGGTCATCGCGTAGTGCCTATCATTTCTGATGAAGGTCGTACTTTCGGTATGGAAGGCCTTTTCCGTCAAATCGGTATTTACGCCCCTGAGGGCCAAAAGTATGTTCCGGTGGATAAGGATCAGGTAATGTACTACCGAGAAACTGATAATGGTCAGTTATTACAAGAGGGTATTAATGAGGCAGGTGCAACTTGCTCATGGATTGCTGCCGCAACGTCATACTCTACTAGTAACCGCATTATGATTCCATTCTTTGTGTTTTACTCCATGTTTGGTTTCCAACGAGTGGGTGATTTACTGTGGGCAGCGGGCGATATTCAAGCTCGTGGCTTCCTTTTAGGT
The DNA here is from genome assembly GCA_012518515.1 of Alcaligenaceae bacterium. Lineage (GTDB taxonomy): Bacteria > Pseudomonadota > Gammaproteobacteria > Burkholderiales > Burkholderiaceae_B > Oligella. The sequence continues at coordinate 24,085 of JAAYRZ010000199.1, read as the reverse complement.
GGTACCGCAGGCCGCACGACACTTAATGGTGAAGGCTTGCAGCACGAAGATGGTCATAGCTTATTATTAGCCTCTACGATTCCTAATTGTGTATCATACGATCCTGCATTTGGTCATGAAGTTGCTGTGATTATGCAGCATGGCTTGAAGCGGATGGTTCAGGACCAAGAAAACGTGTACTACTATTTGACTCTTATGAATGAGAGTTACCCGATGCCAGGTCTTAAAGAGGGTGACGAAGAGGGCATTCTGAAGGGTATGTATCGCTTCAGTAAAGGCGCTGATTCTGAGCATAAAGTAAACTTGCTTGGTTCAGGTACTATTCTGCGTGAAAGCATCGCTGCCCAAGAGTTGTTAGAAAAAGATTGGGGCGTTAGTGCTGATGTCTGGAGTGTGACTAGTTTCACAGAATTACGTCGTGAAGGTCTCGATGTTAACCGTGAAAACTTATTAAACCCTACAGCGACACAAAAAGTACCTTACGTTACGCAACTACTAAATGAGTCACAGGGTCCTATTATTGCCAGTACGGATTACATGAAAGCAGTTGCCGATCAAATTCGTGAGTTCATTCCTGCAGAGCGTTCTTACCGCGTACTTGGTACTGATGGTTTTGGACGTTCTGACTTCCGTCATCAACTGCGTAAGCATTTCGAAGTCGATCGCTATTTTATTACCCTTGCAGCATTAAGAAGTTTGGCTGATGAGGGTAAGATTCCTATGGAGAAGGTTGCCGAAGCAATTGAGAAGTATGGTATCGATCCTAATAAACCTAACCCACATCACGCTTAATGGAGAAACATCAAGATGAGTAACTTAATTGAAGTTAAGGTCCCCGATATTGGTGATTCCGATGAGGTGGATGTTATTGAGGTGCTAGTCTCAGTGGGAGACCGTATTGAGGAGGAACAGAGCCTCATTACGGTAGAATCCGATAAGGCATCTATGGAAATCCCTTCGAGTGCAGCCGGTATTGTCAAATCATTAAAAGTTAACGTTGGCGATAAAGTTTCAGAAGGTAGCTTGTTGCTAGAGTTAGAGGTTGATGGCTCGGCTGCTGAGGCAACACCTGCTGAGGCTGAAACGGCTGTATCCCCAGTTAAAAATGAAGAAGCAGTAGCAACTGCAACAACAGCTGCATCTCAGCCTGCTAGTGGTGGTGTGGTTCAAGTAGTCGTGCCAGATATTGGCGACTTTGATGAAGTCGATGTCATTGAGGTTTTAGTATCGGTTGGTGACACCATTGAAGAAGAACAGAGCCTAATCACGGTTGAATCTGATAAAGCATCAATGGAAATTCCTAGCAGTCATGCTGGAAAGGTTTTATCACTTAAAGTGAACGTGGGTGATAAGGTTGCTAAAGGTAGTTTAATCCTTGAGATTGAAGCTGTAGGGACGACAGCTGCAACTGCTGTTGCAGAAACATCGTCTGCTCCTGCTGCAACTGAAGCGGCAACACCACCGCCAGGACTTGAGGTTTCAGCGACTCACGCATACTCAATACAGCGTGCTGAGTTACCGGATGGCAAGGAATCGCCTACAGCGTCTTATGCACTTTCTGCGCATGAGTATCGTAACCTTCCGCATGCTTCACCTTCGGTCAGAAAATTTGCTCGCGAGTTAGGTGTGGATTTAGCCGCAGTCAATGGAACAGGTTCTAAAGGTCGCATTATTATTGATGATGTACGTCAGTATGTTAAAAATGCGCTATCTGTTGGCTTTAGTCAACCGACAGCTGCTGCTACTGCAACTAAAGCAGTTGAAGGCGGCGGTTTGCAGGTATTGGATTGGCCAAAAATTGATTTCACCAAATTTGGTGAGATTGAAACACAAGCCTTATCACGTATTAAGAAAATTTCAGGCGCTAACTTGCACCGTAACTGGGTCATGATTCCACATGTGACCAATAATGATAAGGCGGATATTACAGATTTAGAGGCTTTCCGTAAGCTACTAAATAAAGAGCATGAGCGTGAAGGTGTGCGTTTCACTATGTTGGCTTTCTTAATCAAGGCTGTCGTTGCTTCTCTGAAAAAATTCCCAGAGTTTAATGCTTCTCTTGATGGTGATAACCTTATCCTTAAGAAATACTACCATATTGGTTTTGCCGCTGACACCCCTCATGGTTTAGTGGTGCCAGTTATACGTGATGCGGATAAGAAGTCTTTAGTTGAAATTGCCTCCGAGATGAGTGAGTTAGCTAAAGCTGCCCGTGATGGTAAGTTGTCGCCTAGTCAGATGCAAGGCGGATGCTTTACTATTTCTTCTCTAGGTGGTATTGGTGGTACAGACTTTACGCCAATCATTAATGCGCCAGAGGTTGCTATTTTGGGTGTATCTCGTTCTAGCATCGAGCCTGTTTGGAATGGTGAGGAGTTTAAACCACGACTGATGTTGCCACTTTCTTTATCCTATGACCACCGAGTGATTGACGGTGCTGCCGCAGCACGCTTTAATGCGAATTTGGCTGCGCTGATGTCAGATTTCCGCCGTGCGGCACTATAAAGGGGATGGACAATGAGTGAAGTTCAAGTTCTAGTACCTAATATAGGTGATTTTGATAGCGTTGATGTGATCGAGGTCCTAGTCGAGGTTGGTGATGTGATTGAAGCTGAGCAGAGTCTTATTACTGTTGAGTCTGATAAAGCATCTATGGAAATACCTTCATCACATAGCGGTAAGATTACTGCTATGTCGGTTCAGGTCGGTGATCAGGTTTCTGAGGGTAGCGTTTTACTTACGCTTGAAAGTAGCGATGCAGCTCAAGAAAGCGTGCCTAAGGCTGAAGTACAAGCAGAGCAGAGTGTAACGCCTCCTACTGCTGCAGCCACAACAACTTCTGCGGTTAGTGCTAAAGCTGGTGATGACGCCTATGACGTCGTGGTCTTAGGCGCTGGTCCTGGTGGTTATTCAGCTGCTTTCCGTGCTGCTGACTTAGGCTTAAAGGTGGCTCTGATTGAACGCTATTCAACCTTAGGTGGTGTTTGTTTAAATGTCGGTTGTATTCCATCCAAGGCTTTATTACATAATGTTTCTGTACTAGAGTCTGCTAAGGGTTTAGCTGCAGCTGGCATTTCTTTTGCAGAGCCTGAGGTGGATATCGATAAGCTACGTGAGGCAAAAGATCAAGTCATCAGCAAATTAACTGGCGGACTTGGCTTTATGGCGAAGGCACGCAAGGTTGATGTCATTGTTGGCACAGCAAGCTTTAAGGACGATCATCATTTTGTAGTTCAAAAAGAGGACGGTTCTAAGCAAGAGGTTGCTTTCCATCATGCCATCATTGCTGCTGGTAGCGAATCGGTTAAGCTGCCTTTCTTACCAGAAGATGCTCGTATCGTTGACTCAACAGGTGCTTTAGAATTACGTCAGAAACCTGAAAAAATGTTGGTTATTGGCGGTGGTATTATTGGTCTCGAAATGGCTACAGTGTATTCGGCGCTAGGCGCTCGCATTGACGTCGTTGAGATGATGGATGGCTTATTTGCTGGCGCAGATAAAGACTTGACTAAAGTTTGGGAAAAACGTAATAGTCATCGTTTTGACCACCTAATGCTTAATACTAAAACCGTTAGTGCTGAGGCTAAGGAAGACGGCATTTACGTTAGCTTTGAGGGTGCCAAAGCACCTGCTGAACCGCAGCGTTATGACTTAGTCCTGCAGGCTGTAGGTCGCCGTCCCAATGGTGCTAAACTTGCTGCAGAAAATGCTGGGGTCCAGGTAGATGAGCGCGGTTTTATTCAGGTTGATGCTCAAATGCGCACTAATGTCCCACATATTTTTGCGATTGGTGATATTGTGGGTCAGCCAATGTTGGCACACAAAGCAGTTCATGAAGCACATGTAGCAGCGCAAGTCATTGCCGGTCAAAAGAGTGTTTTTGATGCACGTGTCATTCCTTCTGTTGCTTATACTCATCCTGAAATTGCTTGGGTTGGCTTAACTGAAGCTCAAGCTAAGGAAGAGGGTATCAAGGTTGAAAAAGGCTTGTTCCCATGGGCCGCCTCTGGACGTGCCATTGCTAATGGTACTGAGGATGGTTTTACTAAGCTTCTTTTTGATGCTGAAACTAAGCGAGTTCTCGGTGGAGCGATTGTTGGCGATCATGCGGGTGATTTAATTTCAGAAGTCTGTCTCGCTGTTGAGATGGGGGCTGATATTGATGATATTGCTGCAACAATTCATCCACATCCGACCTTAGGAGAGTCAGTTGGCATGGCTGCTCAAGCAGCTCATGGCGTTTGTACTGACTTACCGCCAGTAAAGCGTTAAAATAGTCTTTGTTTAGGCTAAGCGTAGGGTGCTTTAATTAAACGCATCCTACGCTTTTTTTATGTTTATTTTTTATAGTTAGTAATTAATGAGTATCATCCCCACATCCGATAGTAGCCTTAATCAATGGCTGAGTTATTTAGAGCAATTACATAGTCAAGAAATTGATTTAGGTTTAGAGCGAATCAGGCAGGTTGCGTCACGACTTGATATTGATTGGGATGGCATCAAGATTGTGGTTGGTGGTACCAATGGCAAAGGCTCAACATGCGCCATGCTAGAGTCCATTTATCTAGCAGCTGGTTATCAAGTTGGTTTGTATACGTCACCACATCTGATCCACTTTAATGAACGTATCCGCTTAAATGGTACTCAAGCGACTGATGAACAGATTGTTTCTCAATTGGCTCGCATTGAAGAAAGTCGTGGCGAAATTAGTCTTAGTTATTTTGAATATACAACCTTAGCTGCTATCTTGTTATTTAAAGAGCACAATACACAAGTCGCTATTTTTGAAGTGGGTTTAGGTGGTCGTCTTGATGCAGTCAATCTTATTGATGCGGATTGCTCCATCATTACTTCAATAGCCATAGATCACGTCAGTTATTTAGGTGATACGCGTGAACAGATCGCTTGGGAAAAAGCACATATTTATCGACAGGGCAAACCTGCAATTTGTGCTGATACAGAACCTCCTCAGAGCTTAATTGATTATGCTAACGAGGTTGGGGCCGAGCTACATCTTTTTGGTCGTGATTTTAATTTCAGCGGTGACCAAATTCAGTGGACCTTTGCAGGTAAAAATCAACGTAAAAATGCATTGGCTTATCCTTCACTTAGGGGAGCTAATCAATTAATTAATGCGGCAGCTTCTCTTGCTGCTGTAGATGCTTTGAAAATGAAGGTACCCGTGCCCAATCAGTCCATTCGACAGGGTTTGCTGCAGGTTGATTTACCGGGGCGCTTCCAGATTTTGCCAGGGCAACCGACCACTGTATTAGATGTGGCTCATAACCCCCATGCAGCAGCTGTTTTACAACATAATTTGCATGCAATGTCTTATTTTCCTTATACTACGGCAGTTTTTGCCATGCTAAACGATAAGGACTCGGACGAGGTCATTAAAAGTCTGGCAAAAACTGTTGATTATTGGTATTGTGCAACCTTATCAGGTGAGCGTGGTATCTCAGGACAGGAATTAGCTGATAAAATAAACAAGCTAATTCCCAAAGACGAAGAAGGGCTACCGCAAGTTGAGGTGTTTGATACACCAAGACAGGCCTATGAGGCGGCCAAGCTTCGCAGTCAAGCTGAAGACAGGATAGTTGTATTTGGTTCTTTTTTAACAGTGGCAGATGTGTTAGAGCATCTCCAATCATCGAATTAATCTGAGGATTATTAGTAATATGGCATTATTCGGTTCAGGTAAAAATCAACGCCCAAGTGCTCAGTATGAGCAAAAGCGTAGTAACTCTCGTCAGCAACAGCGTTATCAAAACGAGCGTGAGTTTAGAGAGCAGCGTGTTAAATCACGTAATCGTTTAATTGGCTCGGTGATTTTAGTGCTGGCAGCAATTATTATTTTGCCTTTAATTTTAAAAACGGGCGATGATGGAAGTAGTAGCGATCGACAGACTGAAGCACCATTAATAGCACCCGGCTCAAGCATTGGTCAAAGCGGATTAGTGGTTGAGAGTTCACCAGGGATTCAAACACCTGATGAATCAGAGTTAACAGCAGATCCACTCGAAGCCTCTGAGGAGGGTATTGCCATCGCCGAAGGAGCCATGAGTTCCGAAGAGGGTGAGGAATTACCTTTAGCAGTAGCTGGAGCATTGCCTGAGGGTGAAGATGAAATTGCGCAAGTAGAAAGCTCAGGAGTTTCTATTGCTGAGTCTACAGCTGAGCAGAATGATGTTCAGGAAGCTGCGGCAAGAGAGCGAGCAGAGCAAGAAGCGGCGGCTCAAGAACGTGCCAGACAGGAACAAGCAAAACTTGCTCAAGCTGAAAAACAAAAAAGAGAGCAACAACAAAAAGAACAGCAAAAACAGCAGCAACCAAAACAGCCAACTACTCAAAGCCAACGAACTGATGATGGTAGCAAAGCTTTAGCCATTCTTGAGGGAAGAGCCACTCAGTCTACCCCTAGTAGTAATCAGTCAACAGCACCAGCAGCGAGTACAGGCGAGTTTAGTTTGCAAGTCGCTTCGTATAGCTCTGCTAATGATGCTCGGACCCAGCGTGATCGTTTAAGAGGTGCTGGTGTGTCTAATGCTTATGTTCAAAGTGCTACGGTTAGCGGAAATCAAGTGTTTCGTTTGCGGGTAGGTCCTTTCTCTAGCAGAGAGGCTGCACAAGCAGCACAAACACGTTTACGTGCTTTAAACTTTAGTGATAGTTTTATTACAGGTCGCTAGTCGTTTTCAAGTGATATTTGTATAATTTATGACGGCTTTTGATTATGTGATTTTAGGCGTGATCCTTGCATCAGGTGTTTTAGGCTTGTTGCGAGGATTCTTAAAAGAAATTTTTTCTTTACTTGCTTATATTTTAAGTTTTTTAGCGGCAGTTTGGTGGGGACCTCGTTTGATTCCTATGCTGTCACGCTATATAGACCAAGCGGTATTAACTGTAGGACTAGCATATTTTTTGGTGTTTATTGCTAGCTTGTTGTTATTGGGTCTATTAAATAAAACGCTTGGAGCATTATTGGATGTAACTGGTTTAGGTTCAGCTGATCGTGGTCTGGGTTTTTTATTCGGTATATTTCGTGGCGTAGTTATTGTTTTGATTTTGGTGCTAATTGCCGGCTGGAGCGCATTACCACAAGAAATTTGGTGGATTGAGTCTCATTTTGCACATATGGCCGTTGATGGACTCCGTCAGATTAAAACTTGGCTACCCGAAGGTATCGCTGTTTATTTACCTTATTAATTTAAATCCGATTTTATAGTTTTTTTTAGGCGTATTATTCATGTGCGGTGTTATTGGTATTCACGGTCGTTCACCAGTTAATCAGTTGCTTTATGATGGGTTATTGCTTTTACAGCATCGTGGTCAAGATGCCGCAGGAATAGCAACTTATCAAAATAATCAATTCCATTTATTTAAAGCTCAAGGTTTAGTACGAGATGTTTTCCGTACTCGCAATATGCGATCTTTACCAGGAAACAGTGGCATTGGTCAGGTCAGGTATCCTTTTGGTGGAGCTAGTAGTGATACGGAGGAGGCTCAGCCTTTTTATGTTAATGCCCCTTACGGTATCTGTTTTACCCACAATGGTAACTTGACTAACTCTCAGGAATTAAGAGAGTCGCTTTTCAAGCATGACCGTCGCCATATTAATACGAGCTCAAATAGTGAAGTGCTACTTAATGTCTTTGCGCATGAGCTTTATGAAGCCAGCTTAAGCAGTAGCCTTCAAGTAGATGAAATTTTTAATGCGGTTACAGCAGTACATAAGCGAGTCAAGGGGGCTTATGCAGTGGTTGCACAAATAGCAGGCTATGGCATGTTAGCTTTCAGAGACCCTAATGGTGTGCGCCCTTTGTGTTTAGGTACTCAGGAAACAACTGATGGTGTCGAATGGATGGTAGCCTCTGAGTCAGTAGCGATTGAAGGCATTGGTTTTCAGTTTGTTCGCGATATTGCCCCAGGTGAGGCTGTTTTTATTGATAACGATGGCAATTTACATTCTCGTCTTTGTGCGGATAATGCACTACTGAGCCCTTGTATTTTTGAATATGTTTATTTTGCGCGACCTGACTCTACCATTGATGGAGTCAATGTTTATAACTGTCGCTTAAGAATGGGCGAGCTTTTGGCTCAAAAGTTAGCACGTGAGTTGCGTTTGTCTGAAGTAGAAGTGGTCATGCCTATTCCTGACTCATCTAGACCAGCGGGTATGGAGCTTGCATCAACCTTAGACTTACCTTATCGAGAAGGCTTTATTAAAAATCGATATATTGGTAGAACATTTATTATGCCGGGTCAGGCGGTGCGCAAAAAATCGGTTCGCCAAAAACTAAATCCCATGCGTATCGAGTTTAAAGATAAAAATATTCTTTTAGTTGATGACTCTATTGTTCGTGGTACGACCAGTCGTGAAATTGTGTCAATGGCGCGCAATGCAGGAGCCAATAAAGTGTTCTTTGCATCCGCTGCGCCTGCAGTTCGATACCCTAATTTCTATGGTATCGATATGCCAAATCAGAATGATCTGATTGCTTATGGTAAAAGTACTGAGCAAGTTGCGGATGAGATTGGTGCTGATGCTTTGGTGTATCAGGATCTTGAAGATTTAAAGTCAGCTGTTGCCAAACTTAATCCAAAAATCGACCGCTTTGATGCATCGTGTTTTGATGGTGATTATGTTACTGGTGACGTAGTGCTGCCGCGTTAATTCTTTCTGGGTGAAGTAAGTAGCTTAATCAACTTCACCCCGTTAGATTGTAATTGATGGATTACCAGTTTTTTCGTGTATCGTATTGTCTAGAGCAACGCTTAAAAAAATCAATAATAAGACGACTGGAATCAGGACCCTCAACTGAGTTATAGGGTAGGGTAGTGTCACCACCACCCCAAGCATGCTCTAAACTACAAGCCTTAATAACCTCAACAACACTCTGGCGCTTATCTCGGATTACAGCATGCCGATACTCACGTACACTACCTTCGTCATATAACTTTACTTCTACCTTAACGTCCATAGGCATCTGATTAAGGTATAAAAACTGCTTGGCAAGCTCGGTGGCGTTGCTCTGATCGACAGTAAGGTCACTGACTCCTTGAATAATCATGGCAGGCATATAAAAACGTTTTGGTGTGAATTCGCTCAAATACCGAACCAGACAAGCGTCGCTCTCCAACTCTTTATCGGCCATGACCTGAAGGCCTGTGCTCACATTATGTGCTTTATTTAATACTGGTCCAGAGTGAAGCGCAACTGCACAAAACTCTTCAGGATGATTTGCTGCCAAGATGGAAGCCATGCCAGCGCCAGCAGACAATCCGACGATAAACACCTTTTCTTGATCTAGTTCGTAATCTTTGATTACGGTATGAATCATTTTTAATAAGGTGCGCATTTCGGCCATACCACTAAACTGACCTCGATCAAACCAACGCCAACATCTAAGTAAGCTATTGCGAATGTCCTGCTGAGGGTATAGCGCAACAAAACCGTTTGATTGTGCTAGTTCATTCATCTGGGTGCCTTGAGCAAAGCTAGGGGCAGTTTGCTTACAGCCGTGGAGCATGACAACGAGAGGCATCCCCTTAGTGCTAGGCTTTGTTTTGGTAGGCTCAGGAGTGAAAATGAAATAATTAATATTTTTAATTAAAGGTTCAGAACTGATCGGTTCAGGCACGAATACATGCTTTTGCCATACGCCTTGATCTTGGGGAGCCGGTCGTTCCTCGACAATATCACTGATTTTAGCGTGACTTGGAAAGAAGAGCTGAGCAGTTTTAAAAAGGTCGGCAGAGAAATTAAAAAAGCTATACATAGCGTGATAATTATAGGTTTTTATGATTTTCTAAATAGATTTAGAATTAAGAGTATAGCGATAAAGGCAAATAATAATAAGGCCCAAATAGCATACTCAATGCCGAACAAACTAACTGCAGCATCCATGCAGGTAGCATAAATTCCAAATAACCACGGCACAGCTGCATCTAGGCCTGTTTGCCGTGACATAAAGATATCGGCAAAAGTCATATCACAAGAAAAGCTGATGCTAGCAACTGAGTATTGATACCAAGCTGCTATGATGCCACTAATTGATAGCGCAGCAGCAATAAGGCTCAAAGCTTTTTGATAAATAATTGAGGATGAAAAATTAACTAATAAACAAACAGCTGCAATCAGTAGGAAAATCAAACGCTGTAAAACGCACCAAGCACAAGGCAGCATGCCGAGCACATGTTGACTGAATAAAGCAAAGACCACTGAAGCAAGACACAGAAATGCGATTAGGTTGAGTAACTGACGTTGGGATAGTTTCATAAATTTTTTCTCTTATGCTGACATAGAAAGTCGAAGGCTCATCGCTAACTCAAAAATCCCATTCCACATAATTTGTATGCCGATACAGATCAAAATAAAGGCAATAAGACGCATAACTACTGCCATGCCAGTTTGGCCCATCTTAGTCATGATTTTGACGGCAAATCGGTTTGACATATACAGTAGAAAGCCAATGATAAAACACCCCACTGATATGCCGAGTACTGAAAAAAACTGCTCGCCACCTGCTCGTCCTTGCAATGAAGCACCTACCGTGATGGCGGCGGCGATAGAGCCTGGGCCAGCTGTCAGCGGAAATGTCAGAGGGTAAAATGAGTTAGCTTTAGCTTTTTCGATTGAATAATCATCCGCTAGTTTTTCATGGTGCCCGCTATCTGGGTCCTCGGCATTCAGTAGCTTCCAGCCTGCATGGACAACAATCATCCCGCCGGCAAGCTGAACGATCGGTATTGAGATACCGAACATTCTTAAGAAGAGATTACCGAAAAGGGTGGAAATTAATAGAATAAAAAAACAATAAATACCTACTTTACGTGCGATAAGACGCCGTACTTCTTTCGAGGCACCAGCAGTCATACTCCAGAAGATTGGAGTCACATATAGTGGATTAAGGATAGGGAGAAGTGTACCCAAGACTAAGAGTAAACTACCCAAGGTTATGGTGAAATAAATCATCAAATAGTGTTTTGATTAGTTGTTGAAGGGAGTAGTTCATTCAGAACTTCAATGATAGCACGTTCAAAGTCGAGTTGTGATTGTTGGCTTTCTAAGGCTTTACCTTCAATGATAAAGATATCCTCAACTCTTTCGCCAAGGGTCAATAAACGTGCCATACGCAAATAAATATCAAATTGACTAAAAATATGAGCTAGGCTATACAGAATACCTGGTGTATCGGTTGTGTTGATTTGCAGACGCCAATAGCGACCATTCTCTTCACGGTCTAATTCCACTCTGGGACGTACAGGAAAGCTTCTAGAGCGTCTTTGTCCTGGTGAAGTGGTTGGTAGGTCAGCATTGTCAATATCTGGTGCCGTTAATGGTTGAGATAAGTCCAGCTGTTGAGCCAGGTTTTTTTCTATCATTTTGGCAAAAGTAGTAGCATCCCCAGCAAAGCGAGGACTATCAACTAAAAAGCTATCTAGAGCATAGCCATTAGAGCTAGTGTGAATTTGCGCCTCAAAAATATTGATTTGTTGCTCATGAAAAAAAGAGGCGATACGTTCAAATAATGCGTGTTGATCTTTTACAAATACTAAAATTTGCATTGAGTCTGCTTTGTCTGTTGGTCGTACACGAACAATGGCATGTTTAGTATCTGTATATCGAAAAAGATTTATGGTGTGCCAAGCAATATCCTCAGGCTCATGTCTGAGAAAGTAAGCATTATCCATTTTGGACCAGAACTGCTCGCGTTGCTCATCACTCATGCCTTTTGCTTGGATGAGTTTTTTTGCTTCTTTCTTGCGTTGTTCCAGAATTTTATTGCGATTGAAGTTGTTGTCACCTAAGGTACTAGAGCATAAGTAATATAAATTCTCAATCAGCTTTGCCTTCCAGCTGTTCCAGACTTTAGGGCTAGTCCCACGAATATCTGCTACTGTCAGTAGGTATAAGGCTGCTAAACGTCGTTGCGTGCCAACTTTAGCAGCAAAGCTACGAATGACTTCCTCATCTGAGAGGTCTCTTTTTTGTGCTACATTAGACATTAATAAGTGTTCGGCTACCAAAAATTCCACAAGCTCTATTTGATTGTGTTCTAGGTTATGAAGCTTGGCAAACTCCACGACTTCTAATGCGCCTAATTTGGAATGGTCACCTCCACGCCCCTTAGCTATATCGTGAAATAAAGCGGTTATATATAAAAGCCAGCGGTCTTCGAAGTTTTCCATGAGTTGATGGGCTAGAGGGTTTTCATCAGCGAACTCCGGCATCGTAAAACGACGGATATTACGAATCACCATCAATGAGTGCTCATCGACTGTATACACATGATATAAATCATGTTGCATCTGTCCGACTACTTTATTAAAAGCAGGGATATAAGAAGGCAGTACATTTAAAAAATTCATCATACGGAGACTTCGTACAATACGAATTGGCTGCTGTAAAATTTGTAAAAATAACCAATGGCTTACTGGATTATTACGAAACTGCTCATCAATGCGTTCGACTGAATCCCAAATAAGTCGTTGTGTTCGGACAGAAATAGTTTGAATTTGCGGGTTTTGTTGAAAAACCAAAAAGGTTTTTAAAAGTAATTGTGGCTTGCGCAAAAAAGCATCTTCATAAATGACATCTAACTCTTCACCGACAATTTTAAAATCCTCTTCGAGTATGGTTTCGTCTTGCTGCAAATTTTCAAAAAAATAACTTTCATAAATCTGCATCATAAAACCACTAATGACATAAACAGTCCTAGCATCCTGATAGTACATTTGCATTAACAATTCACTACCACGTTTACTGGCTTCAGGCTGAATACCTAGTTCTCTCGCAAGGGCTATTTGGGCATCAAAAAGCAGGCGATCGTCATTTTTTTTAGTTAATAAGTGTAATTCAACTCGTAAACGTTGATAGTTACTTTCTGCTGTTTTCATTTGCAGGGCTTCGTTTTCAGTCATAAAGCCAGCGCTGACTAAACGATGCCAGGAGGGCTGAATCCCGGCTGCACGTGCAATCCAGTTAATTAACTGGATATCCCGAATACCACCAGGTGACTCCTTGCAATTGGGTTCTAAAGCATAAGGCGTGTTGGCAAAACGAGCATGTCTTTGCTTATATTCTAGTGATTTAGCGCGATAAAATATTGACGGATTTAATTGTTGCTTAAAGCGCTTTTCAAGCTCTTGAAAGTTGTTACGGTCACCTAGAATTAGTCGAGCTTCTAGTAATCCCGTTGCGATAGTTATGTCTTTGCGCGCTTCATCTAAGCAGTCACTGACCGTACGTACGCTGTGTCCGACTTCGAGCCCTAAGTCCCAGAGAGCGGCTATAAAAACTTCTAAAAGCTCTTGTTCTGCTCGGCTAGGGGAAGACTTGAGAAGTATTAGTAGGTCTATATCAGAGCAAGGGTAAAGCTCACCGCGACCATAGCCTCCAATTGCACATAAACTAGCAAATTCTGGAAGTGGATAGTGAGCTTCCACTTCTTTTAAAATGCGATCGACTATTTTGCGTAAATTGCTTAAAAGTTGATCCGGTCGACTGCGATCTTGCTTATAAAGTTTGATGGCCTGATCGTATCGACTACGTAGCTTATCTTTGAATAGAAGGCTTTGGGCGGTGATTTCCATGGGTAATTATTCCGCAGGTGGCTCTGGCATACCCGGTGAGGTTGAGAGGATTTCATAGCCATCATCAGTTACGATGAGTTGATGTTCCCATTGGGCGGTTAGGCTGCGGTCTTTTGTGACGACAGTCCAATGATCTCCAAGCACGGAGGTATGATGTTTGCCAGCATTGATCATAGGCTCAATAGTAAAAACCATACCTTTTTCTAGTTTTTGACCAGTTCCGGGCTTGCCGTAGTGCAAAATCTGAGGGTCTTCGTGCATAACTTGACCGATGCCGTGACCACAGTAATCCCTAACGACTGAAAAGCCTGCTGCCTCAGCATGTGCTTGAATAGCATGACCAATGTCTCCTAGAGTGGCTCCAGGCTTAACTGCACGAATACCTTTCCACATGCACTCATAGGTGGTTTCAACCAAACGGCGAGCTAAAATGGATGGTTTGCCGATCATGAACATACGACTTGTATCGCCATACCAGCCGTCTTGTTCAATCGTAATATCAAGATTGATAATGTCCCCATCTTTAAGGACTTTATCACCAGGAATACCGTGGCAAACAACATGATTAACAGAAGTACAAATAGCTGCCGGAAAAGGAGGCTCACCATAACCGATGGTGGCTGAGGTAACGCCAAGCTCAACAAGGCGTTCACGTGTGAGGCGTTCGATCTCAGCAGTGCGGATACCAGCCTTGATGTGAGGGGTTAAGTAATCTAAAATGCCTGCGGCTGTCTGCGCCGCGCGACGAACTTTAGCAATATCATCAGTGTTTTTCAAAGTTGCCATAAAATCGTTTCCAATATGTTTAACAATCGTATATAATTATACACTTTATTTTCTCAGCAATAATCGTAGCTAAAATTAACAGCTATCATAGCTGCAGGAAGTATTCTTTTAAATGTTTTATTAAATCGCGTGTGTACCACCCAAGGGTGTTGGTATAGATTTTACCTAGGCCAATCCTGTGTACACACAAGACCAAACCCTTTGGAGATAATCTTATGTCATTAATGCGTGATATGCTTGAAGCCGGTGTGCACTTTGGCCACCAAACTCGTTACTGGAACCCGAAAATGGCTCCTTACATTTTCGGTCAGCGTAACAAAATTCACGTTATCAACTTAGAGAAAACCGTTCAAAAGTACATTGAAGCGATGGATTTCTTACGTGCGGCTGCTGCCAGAGGCGAAGAGATTTTATTCGTAGGTACTAAGCGTGCCGCTCGCGATATTATCGCAGAAGAAGCTCAACGCGCCGGTTCACCTTATGTTAACAACCGCTGGTTAGGCGGCATGATGACTAACTTTAAGACCGTTAAGTCTTCTATTAAGCGTCTAAAAGACATGGAAGCAGCTGAGGCTGACGGTAGCACTGAGTTGATGAGCAAAAAAGAAGCTCTTATGTTCAGCCGCGAGTTAGAAAAATTAGAAAAATCAATCGGCGGTATTAAAGATATGGCTAGACTTCCTAGCATTATCTTTGTAATCGACGTTGGTTACCACAAAATTGCTATTCAAGAAGCACGTACTCTAGGTATTAAGATTGTTGGTGTGGTAGATACCAACCACTCACCTGATGAAGTTGATTACGTTATTCCTGGTAACGATGACTCTGCTAAAGCAATCGCTTTGTATGCTCGCGGTGTTGCCGATGCGGTTATCGCTGGTCGTGAGGCTCGTGACGGTGCTTTAGTTGAAATGCTACAAGAAGAGCAGCAAGCTGAAGAGGCTACTGAGGAAGTAGTTCAAGAAGCTGAAGAAACGACTGAAGAGTAATTTTATTCAATCGCTTTTTTGCCTTAATATTGTCATTTTATTAAGGTAAATTCACAAGAACAGTTGGGCTGTTCTGATTAAAGACAATGAATAGCCCCGTCATTAATTAACGGGGCTTTTTTAATTTTTGGAGAATTACATGGCTGCAATTACCGCTGCAATGGTTAAAGAACTTCGTGAGAAAACTGATGCACCTATGATGGAGTGCAAAAAAGCTTTGACCGAAGCTGATGGCGATATGGCTCGTGCAGAAGAGATTTTGCGTGTTAAATTAGGTAATAAAGCCAGCAAAGCTGCTAGCCGCGTTACTGCTGAAGGTTTAGTCGGTATCTACGTTACTGATGATGCTAAAAACGGTGCCTTAGTAGAAGTTAACTGCGAAACAGACTTCGTTTCTAAAAATGATGACTTTATCGCTTTTGTTAACGACCTCACTAAGCTGATTGTGGATGCTAAGCCGGCTGACGTTGAAGCATTAAATGCGACTGCCTTCCGTGATGGTACAGTTGAATCTGTTCGTGCCGCCTTAGTTGGTAAGATCGGTGAGAACTTATCTGTTCGTCGTTTCCAACGTTTTGAGACTGAAGATAAACTAGCACTATATAACCACGGTGGTCGTATTGGTGTGTTAGTTGACTATAGTGGTTCTGATGAGGTTGGTAAGGACTTGGCAATGCATGTGGCTGCAACTCGCCCACAAGCCTTAAATGCTGATGGTGTTCCTGCCGAATTGCTTGAAGCAGAGCGCTCTGTAGCTAAACAAAAAGCCGAGGAAGAGGGTAAGCCTGCCGAGATTATCGAGCGTATCATCGAAGGTACAGTTGCTAAGTTCTTGAAAGAAGTTACCTTAGTATCACAGCCGTTTGTTAAAGATGACAAGCAGTCTGTTGAGCAAATGCTTAAAGCAAACAACGCTTCAGTTAAAAACTTCGCCATCTTCGTAGTAGGTGAAGGAATTGAAAGAAAAGAAGAGGACTTTGCTGCTGAGGTTGCTGCTGCTCAGGCTTCTTTATAAAGTTTAGTGCGTTATTAGTATAGCTGTTAAAGGCTACACTCGATAACATAAAAACCGGGGTCTATTAGATCTCGGTTTTTTTATGCATGCCCCTATTAGACCCTTAAATTTTGATAAAATAGGGCGAATCTTTTTATATGGTGCGTAAATGACTAGTGAAATTGCTTATAAACGAGTTTTATTAAAGCTCTCAGGCGAAGCTCTTATGGGTGAGGATGCCTTTGGTATTAACCGTCAGACTATTTCTCGCATGACTCAGGATGTGGCGGAAATTGCCAAATTGGGTGTTGAGTTAGCGATTGTTATTGGTGGCGGAAATATTTTCCGCGGCGTAGCTCCAGGTGCACAAGGTATGGACCGAGCGACAGCTGATTATATGGGAATGATGGCAACAGTGATGAACGCGCTAGCCTTACAGGATGCGCTCAAGAGTCACGGAGTAGTTGCGCGTGTTCAATCGGCGATTAACATCGATCAAGTGGTTGAGCCCTATATTCGTCCTAAGGCACTTAGATACCTTGAAGAGCAAAAAGTTGTAATTTTTGCAGGCGGTACCGGCAACCCTTTCTTTACTACAGATACTGCAGCTGCCCTACGTGGAGCGGAAATTGGCGCAGAGATAGTACTGAAAGCAACTAAGGTAGATGGTATTTATTCAGCTGATCCTAACAAAGATCCTAATGCCACACGCTATAGTAGCATCAGCTTTGATGAAGCTATTTCTAAACGTTTAGAGGTGATGGATGCAACCGCATTTGCACTTTGCCGTGATCAGAAGTTGCCAATTAAGGTGTTTTCAATTAATAAAAGTGGTGCCCTTGAACGTGTTATTCGCGGTGAGGACGAAGGCACTTTAGTTCATGTTTAATATTTAATTGTTGATAAATAAAGAGATAAAAAATGAGTACAAATGAGATAGTTAAGTCAGCCGAAACTCGTATGAGCAAGTCGATTGAAAGCTTGTCTGGAAATTTGGCTAAAATTCGCACGGGTCGTGCACATAGCGGCTTATTAGATCACATACAAGTTGATTACTATGGCTCCATGGTGCCCGTGACACAAGTTGCTAATGTAAGTGTAATTGATGCACGAGCACTGAGTGTCCAACCATGGGAAAAAAACATGACTGCTGTGGTGGAAAAAGCAATTCGTGAGTCAGATTTGGGACTGAATCCAGTACCTGTCGGTGATTTAATTCGTGTACCGATGCCTGCACTGACTGAAGAGCGTCGTCGCGAGTTGACTCGTGTTGTCCGTGCTGAAGGCGAGGATGCTAAAGTTGCAATCCGTAATTTGCGTCGTGAGGCTAATGACAGCTTAAAAAATCTAGTTAAAGAAAAAGAAATCTCCGAAGATGATGAGCGACGTTTCCAAGACGTTGTACAAAAGTTAACTGATAAGTTTGTAGCTGAAGTTGATGACATGATTACTCGTAAAGAGGAAGAGGTGATGACTGTTTAATCAGTTATCCTATAGGTGAGTTTTGTGTCCAAAATTAGTTCTACACAGGCAGTTCCTGAGGTTTCTGCCATACCACAACACCTCGCTGTGGTTATGGATGGTAATGGTCGCTGGGCAACTAAGCGACATTTGCCTCGTACTGCCGGACACTTGCGAGGTATTGGCGCAGTCCGTCGTATCGTCCGATATTGCGGTGAGAGAGGGATTAAGTATCTAACGCTGTTTAGTTTTAGCTCTGAAAATTGGCGACGCCCAAAAGAAGAAGTTGAGCTACTGATGCGCCTCTTCGTGCGTTCTTTACAAAAAGAAGTTAAAACATTACATAAAAATAATATCTGCTTAAAAGTCATTGGTGATTTATCACCTTTTAGTGATCAAATACGTGAGTTAATCGCGAAAGCTGAGGATTTAACCAAGGACAACGATGCAATGTATCTGACGATCGCGGCTAATTACGGCGGTCGCTGGGATGTTTTAAATGCGTTTCAACATTATATGCAAGAGCACGGTACCCACCCAGAGCGTATTGTTGAAGAGCGTGATTTTGATAAATACCTAAGCATGTCTTGGGCTCCTGAACCGGATTTATTTATTCGAACAGGTGGGGAGCAAAGAATATCTAATTTTCTAATCTGGCAATTAGCCTATACCGAGCTTTATTTTACGCCAGTTTTTTGGCCTGATATCCAATATCAGCATCTTGATGAAGCCCTTCTATGGTATGCCACACGGGAGCGCAGGTTTGGACAAACTAGCGCTCAACTATTGAAATAATTATTTCGGACCGAGATTTTATGTTGCGAGAACGCCTGATTACGGCAGTCGTACTATTGTTAATTTTAATCGTCTTGTTATCACTCCAGCAAAGTGTTTATTTTGCTATTTTTTGTGTGATAGCATCAGGCTTGACCCTTGGCGAATGGTGGCGCATTAGTATGACCGAGCGGTTCAAAATGCCAGCTTACCTAATTGCCGCTTTATTAACTGCAATTGTTATCTATATTAGTATCGCTTTAGCAGCTAAGGTAAGTAGTACTCCTAGCAGTTCTCTATTGGCTGATAACAGTCTAATTCACTTTAATCTATTATTAAGTATTGTTAGTAGTGTTATCTGGTTGTTTGTGGTGCCATTTATTTTGAAGCAAGCGCAGGTCAAACACAAGCAAAAGCATCTTTTTCATAGTTTATTTGGCTTGGTTGCTGTTTCATCAACAGCGTTATCACTGATCATTTTTGTGCAGTATCTAGGTTCGTGGTTTGTTTTCTCTTACTTAATTTTAATCTGGTGTGCAGATAGTTTTGCTTATTTTGGTGGACGCCACTTTGGTGGTAGCAAACTAGCACCTGCCATCAGCCCTGGGAAAACTCGTTCAGGCGCGCTATGTGGCATTGTAGCAGCAGTATTATGGTTATTAATCAGTGCCTATTTAAGCTCTAGCTCATTTGGCGGGATTTTATTGTCTCATAGCAACTTGTTCGTCGTGGTGCTAAGTGGTGTAATTTTGACTACATATTCCATCATGGGTGATTTGTACGAATCACTAATGAAGCGTAGAGCAGGACTCAAAGACTCAAGTAATATTTTGCCCGGTCATGGTGGAGTCTGGGATCGTCTTGATTCGGCTCTGGTAGTAACTCCCATGACTTTTGTATTGATTTATATCTTTCAGGCTTAAAAACGTTAGGAATTATCGAAATGTCAGGTCCACAACGTATTTGTTTATTTGGTGCAACTGGCTCAATTGGCCAAAGTACACTCGATGTGATTGCAACTCATCCGGAAAGATTTGAAGTATATGCCATGAGTGCCTTTAATCAAATCAGTAAATTGATTGATTTGAGTTTAAAGCATCATCCGAAGGTATTAATTTTACCTAACTCTAAAGCCAAAGAAAAACTACTCAATCAGTGGCCTTCGGGTAATAATTTGCCTGAATTGCGAATTGGTTCCCAAGCCTTAGTGGATACTGCAGTTGATAGTGAAGTCGATACTGTTGTTTGTGCAATTGTTGGTACTGCAGGGTTGGCTTCAGCCTATGCAGCAGCACAAGCTGGTAAGCGCATTTTATTGGCTAATAAAGAAGCCCTAGTAGCCGCGGGCGAGCTTTTTATGCAAGCTGTCAATAAGAGTGGTGCTGAACTATTGCCGCTTGATAGTGAACACAACGCAATTTTTCAGTGTTTGCCTCAACCCATTAGGCATAACGAAATCAAACAAATTATCTTAACTGCTTCAGGTGGGCCTTTTAGGGATACTGATCTTTCTGTATTCCCAGAGCTTACTCCAGAGCAAGCATGTAAACACCCTAATTGGTCTATGGGTCGAAAAATTTCAGTGGATTCAGCAACCATGCTAAATAAAGGCTTAGAAGTTATCGAGGCTAAGTGGTTGTTTGATATTCCTTTGGAACAAATTAAGGTGGTTGTTCATCCAGAGAGTATTGTGCACTCTATGGTTCATTACCGTGATGGCTCCATGCTAGCGCAACTAGGCCATTCAGACATGCGAATTCCAATTTCCTATGCACTGGCTTTTCCCGATCGGGTATCTAACCAAGCGCCTGATTTTGATCTGAGTCAGTTATGCCAATTAAATTTTAAACTACCAGATTTGGAGCGTTATCCTTGTTTGGCTTTGGCTTATCAAGCAATGGAAGCTGGGCAAGAGAGCACCATTGTGCTTAATGCAAGCAATGAAATTGCGGTTGAGGCTTTTTTAAATAAGCAGATTCGATTTACAGATATAGCACGACTTATTGAGAGCCTCCTAGAACAAAATTGGCACCATAGAGTCGACTGTATAGAAGCAGTCCATCAGTTTGACCAAGAAGTACGCATAAAGTCTGCCGAGCAGTTGCAGCAGTTCAATTAATTATATAAAGTAACTAGAAGTTCTTCATGTTGACCACCATTTTAAGTTTTTTAATTACTATCAGTATTGTCGTCGTTTTTCATGAGTGGGGACACTACTTGGCATGCCGCATTTTCGGTATTCATGTCGAACGTTTTTCATTAGGATTCGGTAATGTAGTTTATAAAAAAACTGATCATCGTGGCTGTGAATGGGCTATCAGCGCCTTACCCTTAGGCGGCTATGTAAAGCCATTATCAGTTGAATCGGAGCAATATGCTCAGTTGTCGAAACGAGCAGAAGGTTTACCAGGAAGGCCTATCGAAGCTGTTACTCCATGGCACCGTTTTGTGGTTTATGCGGCAGGGCCTTTGTTTAGTTTTGTTTTAGCTATACTGATTTATACTGGTTTAAATTTAAAGGGTGAAGAGGAAATAGTCGCTATTTTAGCTGAGCCGCCTGCCAACTCAATCGCTGCAGATGCGGGTTTGCGAGCTCAAGATTTAATAACAGAAGTTAATGGCACTGCGGTTTATAGTTGGTCACAACTAAACGAAGCCTTACTGGAACCTGTTCACTTTGGCGGTGAAGCGCAGTTGAGCGTAATTCGCAATCTTGACAGTCGAGCCTTACCCGAACATATACGTGATTTAGAGCAACAGCTTTCTTCTTATCCAAAAGAGACGCTACAAATCTACTTTACTCCTGTGAGTGGTACGCTAGAAAATCGTAACCTCATGAGTGAAAGCGGTCTTCATATTGACACCTCAAGAGTCAAGGTTGTTGAGGTCATGGCTGAGAGTGCTGCAGCGAGGGCAGGGATGCAAAATGGTGATATCATCAACGGCTTTTGTGTTCCCACATCCAATAGCCCTCAAGAGAGTATCAGTCTTTCCAAAAGCTTTAGCTTGCAAGTTCTGATGGAGGCATTTAGGTCACATCCCGAAGAGCCTCTTTGCTTAAATGTACTACGACAAAATGCCGAATTACAGCTTGAACTGACCCCAGATTTAGTAACTCACAACGAGCAACAGTTTGGCCGTGCTGGCATTCGTCTTTCAGCCGATTTGCCAACCATGACAGTCCGTTATGGAGCGGTTGAGAGTTTTAATCGAGCAGTTGAAAAAACGTATAATCTGGCTGCGATGTCAATTAATGTAGTGGGCAAAATCATCATGGGTGATGTATCATGGCGTAACTTAAGCGGGCCCATTACTATTGCTGATTATTCAGGTAAAGTTGCTCAAGCTGGTATCTGGCCGCTTATTTCATTCATTGCATTGATTAGTTTAAGTATTGGCGTTCTTAATTTACTACCAATCCCCGCCCTAGATGGTGGGCAAATGGTTATTTGTGTGATTGAGGGGCTGCGAGGTAAGCCTCTATCTGAAAGAGTTATCCGCCAAGTTCATGCGACTGGTTATGTTTTGCTACTTGGGCTAATGATTTTAGCTTTTACAAGTGATATTTTTAGACTTTTATAAAAAATACATTAATACATACTAATCGATGGCATAATTGAGTAGTTTTATTTGTCTTTTTGACTTCACTTACAATATTAGATTATTTGTCATAAAATTATGATTTTGGCTAACTCCTATTGCCTTGTCAGTTTTTTTAACATAAAGGATTGTTAATGCGTATACGCCCCAACTTTACCCATAACAAAAAATCCTTAGCATTGAATTTATCAGCACTTTCTCTGGCTTTTCTTATGCCATTGAAAAGTCTGGCTTTTTCACCTTTTGTTGTGCAGGATATTCGTGTTACAGGTTTACAAAGCGCTGAGCCGGGGATGGTGTTTAGCTATTTGCCGGTTGGTGTAGGTGGTACATTTACTGAGGAGCAAGCGACAGATACGGTGCAGCGACTGTATGCTACGGGCTTATTTGATGATGTCACTATCAACACTAATAATCGTGTTGTAGATATACAAGTGATTGAGCGTCCTATTGTCTCTTCATTAATATATGAAGGAATGAACGCTTTTAATGACAAGCAACTCAATGCCTCTTTACTAGAAGTGGGGTTTGGTGAGGGTCGACCTCTTAATCCTGCTTTATTAGATAGGGCGAAAGAAGAGGTGCGTTCACAGTATATCCTTAAGGGACATTATGGTGCGACCATTGATCATACTCTCACACCACTACCGGGTAACCGTGTAGGCGTTAGTTTCCAGATACAAGAGGGTGGCCGGGCACGTATTAAAGACATTAACTTTGTAGGTAATGAGGCTTATAGCTCATCAGCCTTACGTAGACAAATGATGCAGACAACACCGGGTTACATGACTTGGTTTACTGGTAGTCACCGCTTTAGCCGTGAAGGCCTAGAGCAAGATACACAAAATCTGCGTAATTTCTACATGAACCGAGGTTATTTAGACTTTTATATTAGTGAGCCACAGGTTACCATTTCTACTGACCGCAACGATATTACACTAAACTTTACGGTAGATGAGGGTGAACCATATACTATTCGCAAGCAGCAGTTAGCGGGCGACTTGATGGGGCTTAATGAAGAGCTACGAGGACTAATTGTACAGCGTGAAGGTCAGGTCTTTGATAATAGCCGAGCCCAAGAGACTGTGCGTCGTATCCAATCACGTTTTGGTGAGTTAGGCTATGCACTCGCTGAGGTTAATATTCATCCGATTACCGATCCGGAAACTAATCAGGTCGATGTGACGTACTTTGTCAATCCAGGCAATCGTATCTATGTACGTCGAATCAATATTGGTGGTAATGTCAGAACACGCGATGAGGTGATTCGTCGTGAGTTGCGTCAACAGGAATCTGCTTGGTATGATGAGGCTCGACTTAATACCTCAAGAGACCGCATTGATCGCTTAGGCTATTTTAATACAATTGATATTACCCAAGTGCCTGTTGCAGGAACAGCTGACCAGATTGATATTAATGTTGATGTCAAAGAAAAGCCAACAGGCTTAATTAATCTGGGGGTGGGGTACGGCTCTAGTGATAAGTTATCTTTCATGGCGGGTATTAGTCAAGATAATATTTTTGGTTCAGGCACCAACTTAGGATTACAGGTAAATACAGGCCGCTATAACCGTGCAGGTGTGATCCACCACACGGATCCTTATTTTACGAGTAGTGGTATTAGTCGTACTACCTCCTTATATTTTCGTGAGAACCGCCCTTATAATGACTTTGTTTATAATCAAGACGATCGTACTTATAAAGTTCGATCCTATGGTTTTGGTATGAATTTTGGAGTTCCTATTTCAGAGTATGACCGTGTATTTTTAGGCGCTACTTTTGAAAACAACCGGATTACTTTACCTAAAGAGGACCATCAGGGATGGGTAGTGATTCCGAAAGCCTATCGTGACTTCGTTGATGAGTATGGTGATAATACCAATGT
>JAAYRZ010000028.1 GCA_012518515.1 Alcaligenaceae bacterium | reverse complement strand
GCTTGTGTGGGTGTCGCTGGTTCAAGTATTATTGGTAAGCGCTGTACCTTAGCTGGTGCAGCCATGTTGGCTGGTCATTTGGAATTAGCCGACGATGTACATATTTCAGGTGCCACCGGTGTTATGTCAAGCATCAACAAAGCGGGTCGCTATACCTCTGCCTACCCAATCGAAGAGCATAGCGAATGGCAAAAAAATGCTGCGGTAATTAAAAACTTATATAAATTGCGCAGAAGAGTACAAGAATTAGAAAAAAAGCTCTAACAAGGGGCCTTTTTACTATAAAAACAATCAAAAAGTGTCAAAAGAAAAGTAGTTTTTGGGAAGAAAAATGAGTAAAGAAATGCAGTTAGATATAGCCGACATTATGAGTCGTTTGCCGCATAGATATCCATTTTTATTAGTGGATAGAGTGCAGGAAATTGTTCCAGGGGAAAGTATCGTAGCGATTAAAAACGTTACGATTAATGAGCCTTTCTTTCAAGGTCATTTTCCACATATGCCGGTAATGCCTGGTGTATTGATCATTGAAGCTTTAGCACAAGCCGCTGCCTTATTTACTTTTGTATCTGAAGATGGTGACCCCTTAGATCCTGAAAAAACAGCCTATTATTTAGTGGGTGTTGATAATGCACGTTTCCGTACTCCTGTTGTGCCTGGTGATCAGTTGGTTTTACAGGTCAAAGCGGAGCGCATCAGTAGAGCTATCTGTAAGTACGATGCAGAAGCGCTGGTTGATGGCAACGTGGTAGCATCGGCAAAAATTATGTGCGCTATACGAAAAATTGATTAAAACATTATTTTCTCGTATGCTGATAGCACATCCCTTAATCCAGATTCAAACAGGTTTTTATGGCTAACATTCATCCTACCGCAATTATTCATGAAGGTGCACAACTCCACTCAAGCGTAAAAGTTGGAGCCTATTCCATTATTGGTCCTCAAGTTACTATTGCTGAAGGTACTGTTATTGGTGAGCATTGTGTTATTGATGGTCAAACAACTATCGGTAAAAACAATACTTTTTACCGATTTTGCTCTATAGGCGGTATGCCTCAAGACAAAAAATACAGTGGTGAGGTTACTGGTCTAGAAATTGGCGATAACAACATGTTTCGTGAGTTCGTGACGATAAACACCGGTACTGTACAGGACATAGGCACTACACGTTTGGGTAATAATAACTGGATTATGGCTTATGTCCATATTGCTCATGATTGTCAGTTAGGTAATGAGATCATTATGTCAAATGGTATTCAGCTAGCTGGGCACATTCATATTGGTGATTGGGCTATTATTGGTGGTTTAGCTGCTGCTCACCAATTTACTCATATTGGTGCACACAGTATGACTGGTGGTATGAGTGCCATTCGTCAGGACATCCCACCCTATGTCTTAGGTGCTGGACAGCCTTATCGACCAGCTGGCATTAATTCTGAAGGCCTCAGAAGACGTGGTTACACAGCCACTCAAATTCAAGGCATCAAAGAAGCGTATAAGTATATTTACTTAAGAAGTCTAAAAATCGAAGATGCCGTTGCGCAAATTCGTAAATTACAAAGTGATAGTGATGAGGATGTTGCCAGAGTTCTCGAGCCTTTCGTGGACTTTTTCGAAAAATCTTCGGCGCGTGGTTTAGGACGCTAATAAGATAAGCCGATGAGTTATAAAATATCCATGGTTGCGGGTGAGCCCTCAGGGGACTTGCTCGCCGCTCGTGTTATGCAAGGCTTGAAGGCTCAAGATCAAAGTATTCAATTCAATGGTATTGGTGGTCCGCACATGCAAGAAGCAGGCTTGCAGCTGGATTATCCGATGGATGCCTTATCTGTTTTTGGATACATCGATGCGTTAAAGCAATTACCGCGCCTTATTTCAATTTATAACGGTTTCAAAAAACAGACGATTGTAGATAGTCCTAATGTTTTTGTTGGGGTTGATGCGCCAGATTTCAATTTGCGCTTAGAAGAACAACTTAAAAAGAGCGGAATTCCTACCGTACATTTTGTCAGTCCATCTATCTGGGCTTGGCGTTATCAACGCATTGAGCAAATTCGCCGTGCAGTTGATCATATGTTGG
>JAAYRZ010000198.1 GCA_012518515.1 Alcaligenaceae bacterium | reverse complement strand
CGGCTGGGGGGACCATCTAAACTTCTACAGACCTCATTGATATTGACTTTTTGTTTAAAATCATTGGCTTATACTGATTTATAGTGTTGTCCAGTCAGCTGGTTTTCATTAAAAACGAACCATATTAAGTTTTACGGTATAAATGGAGCCTCTGTTTTTCAATCATTAATTTGTATTAAAGCAGATTGGCGCTAGCATTCATTTCTTTAAGAATAGTTACCGCTTTTTTGTCAAATGAGACAAAGGTTTGTCCGCCTAATTTAGTGCCTAAGAACCATAAAACCCCATCTGCAAAGTCACCACCATTATTCATGAACTTTAACCCAGCGTTAATAGCTAGGAGGTCTGTACGTACATTGGAAGCACTCGTTAAAGTACGAATAACGTTTTCAATATCAGGTTCAGTAATTTTATAAGCTCTTTTTAGAACCCAATAAAGCTCACATAAAGCAATTGGAGTAATGGCGACTAGACTTGCTTCAAGTAATATCTTTTGAGCTTTTTTAGCCTGTTTTAAGTCGTCTTCAACAATGGCACGAACTAGAATATTTGTGTCAGCTATAATTTTCACTATTTTTCACCAGCCCAACTTTTAGCAATTACGTCATCCATTTCTTCGATCGATACTACTTTTCCAGCTGCTTTCTCTTTAAGAGCTCCGAAAACATTGCTGATGGGCTGTGATGGTTGTTTAGCTTTAATTCTTAATTCACCATCAGGTAATTTGATGACTTCAATTTGTTCACCGTGTTGGATACCAATGTGCTGAAGTAACTCTTTTTTTAAAGTAATTTGTCCTTTAGCTGTAACTGATAATGTGATCATGACTATCTCCATTAGAATATATTTACATAGTAATGGAGGTTTGCATTACTATCAAGTTTTATTCTTCTCCGGACAAGCATTAAGAAGCATTATCCAAATTTAATTGCATAGGCTTACAAAAGGCGTCAACTTATCTTTCACGTCATACCTCAGTCATTGTCTTGTGTTGCAATAGTGTGGTATGAGGCCCCTCTGTCTGCTAGACAGGAGATAACAAATCTTTTCATTTTTTAGAAAAATGTAAGCTGAGCTACAATAGAGTTGGCTGGATTCTTAGTGCCTCGTTATCAAATACATAGCAGAAAGGGATGAATGATTGTGAATAGTGATCACATGAGCTCGGAGCGGGAAGTTAATTGGCATAGTTTGAGCGTTGAGCAGTGTTTAGAAAAGTTGTCGGTTGATAAAAATGGTTTAACAGAAGAAGAAGCGACAAGACGACTTGATACTCATGGTCCTAATGCCTTACCGTCACCGGCAACGACGCCGGTTTGGCAACGTTTTGTGCGCAATTTTAAAGACCCGTTAGTTATCTTTTTACTGATTGCTGCAGCGATTGCAGCTTTGGTCGCTCAATGGGTTGATGCGGCGGTTATTTTATCGGTAGTAATCATTAATGCAATTATTGCCTTTATTCAAGAGGGTAAAGCAGAGGAGTCGCTCAAAGGTCTACGTTCTATTTTGGCTCCCATCACGCATGTGGTACGTGATGGCCAGCGTAAGTCGGTCGCTGTTGAGAGCTTAGTGCCGGGCGATGTCGTTTTATTAGAGGCGGGTGATCGAGTACCTGCAGATGCGCGCTTGATTAGCGCTCATAGTTTGCGGGTGGATGAGTCAGTCTTGACTGGGGAATCGGTTACCGTAGAAAAAACCATTGCTGAGGTAGCTACAGATATAGTACTTGGTGACCGCTTTTGCATGCTATTTTCTGGCACCTTAATTGCAGCGGGTCAAGCCATGGCGGTGGTCACAGAAACAGGGGTGAATACGCAAATTGGGCATATCGGTCGTTTAATTGCCGAAACCGAGGAGTTGGATACGCCTTTATTGCAGCAAGTGGCCAGATTCAGTAAAGCCTTTGCTATTTTTGCTATGTTCCTAGCATTGGCCCTCTTTATATTCGCTGTGTTATTCAGGGACTACTCATGGGTTGATGCCTTGATGCTGGTTGTGGCCATCACGGTTGGTCTGGTTCCTGAAAGTTTATTAGCCGTGATTACCATTACCTTGGCCTTGGGCGTTCGACGCATGGCAGCACGTAATGCGATTGTTCGACGTTTACCGGCGGTTGAGACATTAGGGGCAACGACCGTTATTTGTTCAGATAAAACGGGTACCTTAACCCGTAATGAGATGACCATCAGAACGATTGTCACAAAAGCTGGTGCTATTACGGTAGAGGGGAGTGGCTATGAGCCGGTGGGGGCGTTGGAGTTTCAGCAAGGTCAGACTGGGACCGCGGTTGCGGCGGCAGAGTGGATTGCCAAAATAGGTTGTCTTTGTGGTGATGCTAGGCTTTATGAGAAAGAGCAGCAGTGGCATGTTGAGGGCGACCCGATGGAGGGGGCTTTACATGCGTATTCCATAAAGGCAAATCAGGATCCGAGATTATTAAAACAGGCTTATCCCCGTGTTGATGTGGTGCCTTTTGATGCGGAATATCGCTTTATGGCAACGCTTAATAAGGCGCGGTTAGGGGAGCAGGATGAACTACTTATTTTAGTTAAAGGTGCACCTGAGCAATTATTAGCATTATCACGTACTCAGTTTTCTGCTGACGGTGGAGAAGAAGCGCTTGACCGAGATTATTGGTTGGACACCATTGAAAAAATCGCAGAGCAGGGTCAACGCGTGCTTGGCTTTGCTTATCGCCGCTTAACAAGTGATTTGATTGAGCCATTCTGTTTGGATTCTATTCGAGATTTGCATTTTGTAGGTATTGCCGGTTTTATCGACCCACCACGTGCAGAGGTAATTGATGCAGTAGCAGATTGTCGCGAGGCTGGCATTGACGTCAAGATGATTACCGGAGACCATGAAAAAACGGCTGCTGCCATTGCTAGGCAATTAGGTCAGGCTGAGGATCTTCGAGTGCTTACGGGTCAGCAGTTAGATGAGGTGCCAGATACTCAACTACCTAAAGTGGCTGAAGAGACTTCAGTGTTTGCTCGTACTACTCCGGAGCATAAATTACGTATAGTCCGTAGTTTGCAGTCGCTTGGTCATGTAGTTGCCATGACGGGTGACGGTGTTAATGATGCGCCCTCATTAAAGCAGGCTGATATCGGAATTGCGATGGGTAATAAGGGAACCGAGGCGGCCAAAGAAGCCAGTCAGATGGTTCTGACGGATGATAACTTTGCCACGATTAATGCCGCCGTCTATGAGGGGCGAGCCATTTATGACAATATTCGCAAAGTGATTGCGTGGAGTCTGGCGACTAATGGGGGGGAGGCCATCGCCATTATTTTAGCCTTGCTCATTGGTTTAATCTTACCGATGAGTGCAGTACAAATTTTATGGATTAATGTTGTCTTGACCGTGACCTTGGCCTTATCGCTTTCATTTGAACCGGCCGAAAAGGGCGTAATGCAGCGCCCCCCTCGGAAAACGGGAGCTGCCCTGGTTTCACCTTTTATGGCTTGGCGTATTGTTTTTGTTTCCATTTTGTTTAGTGCCTTTACCTTTGGTATTTTCCAATGGGCTTTAAATGGTGGTCGAGATGTTGAAACAGCAAGAACGATGGTGGTGAATATGTTCTGTATGCTGGAAATCGCCTATCTATTTTGTATTCGTCAGTTGCGTTTGAAGCCTTTTTCACCAGAGGTCTTCAAGGGTACTGCGGCGGTACGTTGGTCAGTATTAGCAGTGATTGTGTTGCAGATACTCTTTACCTATCTGCCATTTTTGAATATGGTGTTTGAGTCACGTCCATTGTCTGTTTTTGAATGGTCACTGATTATCGTGAGTGGGATTGTCTTTATAGTTATCATGGAAATTGAAAAAGCGATTTTACAGCGTTATGAGTTATTTGAAGAAATGACCATGAAAACCAAGACAAAATCAGCGCATTAAAATAGGTTGTTAATTAATAATGCAAGATGAAAAGACGCTTGAAATTGGCTTGCTTCTATATCCTACCGCTCAGCAAGCGGCGGTGTCGGGACTGACGGATTTGTTTGAGGTGGCTAACCGTATAATGACCTCTTATTCGGATTCGAGTGTTTCCGCACTCCCTTTGAGGGTCAGTCATTGGCAGCAAGATAATCCAGCTAACTATCCACAGCGTATTTTTGATAGCGCAGAGGATGCGACATCGGTACTTTCTGCCATGATTTTACCGCCTTCACTTGATGACTCTGCTCATAAGATGCCCAATAATTTACAAACTGATTGGTTATGTGAGCAGCATGCTAAAGGTGTGGTGCTGGCTTCAGTCTGTGCTGGTGCTTTTCATCTGGCGGCTACAGGGCTCATGACTAATCGACCGATGACGACGCATTGGGTATATGCAGAAGAGTTGCAGCAGCGCTTTCCAGAAGTGAGGGTGGATAGCGATCGACTCATGATTGATGATGGTGATGTGATTACAGCCGGAGGACTAATGTCTTGGACAGACCTTGGCTTAAGGCTCGTTGACCGTTTATTGGGTTCTACCGTTATGATAGCGACGGCACGTATGCTATTAGTAGACCCGCCGGGTCGGGAACAACGCTATTACAGTGTGTTTTCTCCTCGCTTGACTCATGGTGATGCGGCGGTGCTCAAGGTGCAACATTGGTTACAGGCTACTCAGGCAAAAGAGGTATCGTTAGCGGCT
>JAAYRZ010000027.1 GCA_012518515.1 Alcaligenaceae bacterium | reverse complement strand
TTAAAAACTTTAAAATAATTTAAAACATATTAAAAAGTGTTGCTTTTCTGTGCAAAGCAGCTAAAACTAAAAAACCGCTTCCAACTGCACCCTAGGGATTTCCCTAGACCTCTGCTCGAGGAAAGATTGTTATTATGAACCACCTTTCTTCGCTTGTCAACCCTTAATCTTTATTATTAAATTTAATTAATTGATAAATCTTAGAATCAACTTCTCGCTACTAGTAAGTAGCATATCAAACCATATATAGCGATTTAATATAAAGAGAATTTGGTGCCGGCTACAAGAGTCGAACTCGTGACCTTCTGATTACAAATCAGCTGCTCTACCAACTGAGCTAAGCCGGCTAAGAATGAAATTATAAACACTTCGTACAATATTGCAAGCCTTACTTATGATTATTTGCTAAAAAGCCACTTATTGTACTTTTTTACAACAAAATGACTTATTTAATAATCTGTAGTACGGTTGCCCTCTTCTTATCTTCAGTTTTAGACTCAGTAGATTCACGAGCATCGCTAGATTCTATATCACCATCGGGTAATTCATAGTCCTCTTCGAACGGGAAGCCCATGCCCTCTTGAGTTTCACGTGCAAAAAAACTGACCACAGTTGCCACCGGAAAAAAGACCTCTTGAGCCTGACCACCAAATCGCGCACTAAAAGAAACCCAGTAATTATCAACAAGAAAATCTTTAGTCGCCAATGGCCCTACATTAAAGGTTATATAACCATCTTTAACAAAAGCCTTAGGAACCTGACAATTCTCATCAACACGCACAACAATATGTGGCGTCAAACTCTCTTCGTAGCACCACTCATAAAGAGCTCGGATCAAATAAGGCTTACTGGATGTAGGAAACATAAAAAAAATCTCAAATAGTTTGTCTTAAGCAATTTATAGCAATACGATTATATTAACCAAAAATACCCGAACATCGGTATAAACATCTGTTCGGGTATTTATTAGACAAATAACTAACGGCGCATTACTTTTTCACTTGGCGTAAGCGCCTCAATAAATGATGGCCTAGAGAAAATTCTCTCTGCATATTTTTGTAGTGGCGCTGCACTACGTGGCAATTCAATACCATAATGCTCTAAACGCCACAACAAAGGTGCAATTGCTACGTCAGGCATTGAGAACTCCTCACCAAGTAAAAAGTCATTTTTACTCATAACTGGAGCTAATAAAGTTAACTGATCACGAATACGATTACGAGCAACTTCAAGCTCCTCAGCATCAGGACTCAACTGACGGTCCTCAAGCACTAGAACATGAGAAAAAAGCTCACGCTCAAAGTTATGCAAAAACAAGCGTGTACGCGCACGCATTATTGGCTCGGCCGGCATTAACTGCGGATGAGGAAATCTCTCATCAATATACTCATTGATAATATTAGATTCATAAAGAATCAAATCGCGCTCTTCTAAAATAGGCACTTTACCATAAGGGTTCATCACTGAGATATCTTCCGGCATATTGAAAAGGTCAATATCACGAATCTCAAAGTCCATACCTTTTTCATAAAGGACGAAGCGGCAACGCTGTGAAAATGGGCAAGTAGTGCCTGAATGAAGAATCATCATATAAATTGGTCTCCGTTAAACAAATTAAGGTCAGCGCCCTAAGACACTGACCTTGTATGCCCTGCACTTGCCGTGCAAATGCAGGAGGTGTTGTCCATGCTGAATTATTTTACATGTTTCCAGTATTGCTTGTTTAGGAACCAAGCTACAACAAAGAACAAGGCCAAGAACAACATAACCCAAGTACCAAGTACTTTACGGAAATGCTGATCTGGCTCTGCCATCCAACCTAGGAAGGCACTAAGATCAGCCATATTTTTATCAAAAGCTTCCCGCTTTGATTCATCCAAGTAAGTAATCTCGGCGTGGTAATCTTCGCCACCCTTATAGTCGTTTAGCTCTTTTTCACTAATCAACGTAGCAAACCCGTCTTTATCAAATTGAGTTACTTTTTCTACCCACTTATCGCCAACAGGCTGAATTTGGGTAATTATTGCCTCGACCGGTCCTTGCATATCCCAAAATGGATTAGGCATGGCTGCATTTGGGAAAACCAAGTTATTCCATCCGGAGACACTACTTTGATCACGGTAAAAAGTACGTAAATAAGTATATACGTAATCCGTACCTGGCTGACCTAAGTTAGCTGAGCGTGAACGCGCAATAACAGAAAGGTCCGGAGGAGTAACACCCATCCATGCCTTAGCATCTTTGGCTGATAAAGCAATATTCATCATATCGCCCACTCGCTCACCGGTAAACAACAAATTCTCTTCAATCTGCTGCTCAGTAAGACCCAAATCCATCAGTTTGTTATAGCGGACATAATCAGCACTATGACAATTTAAACAGTAATTAACAAATAGTTTGGCTCCATTTTGTAATGCGGCTTTGTCTGTTACTTTAACCGGCGTTACATCCCAAGGATAACTTTGGGCCACTGCTGTTGAGGAAGCAACAGCAGCAATTGTTAGAGCCAAAACGCTTAAAATTTTCTTAAACATGATTCACCCTTGCTCTTAGTGTGGTTTGAAAGTAACACGATCAGGAACTTCTTTGAACGTACCCAAGCGACTCCAAATAGGCATAAAGAAGAAAAATGCCAAATAGATCACTGTGCTAATCTGAGAGATAAGGTTCAGAAGATCGTTTGGCACCTGCGTACCGATATACCCTAAGACCAAGAAGTTAACCATAAAGATAGCATAAAGAAGCTTATGCCACCCTGGACGGTAACGAATCGATTTAACAGGTGACTTATCTAACCATGGCAAGAAGCCTAAAATGACAACAGTACCACCCATCACAACCACGCCCCAGAATTTAGCATCAAACACACGAAGCAAAATAGCTAAAGCAATTAAGACCACTGGCCAGATGATTTTCCAGATACCACGATTATTTTTACTAAAGAACAATCCAACAGCAAAAACAAGGCTAAAAGCGACTAAAGCCCAAGTAAACTCCGCTGTAGTAGCACGCAGCATTGAATAGAATGGCGTAAAGTACCAGACTGGAGCAATATGAGCCGGCGTCACGTATGGGTCAGCTGGAATGAAGTTATTAGCCTCAATAAAGTAACCACCCATCGTAGGCGCAAAGAACATAATAGCGGCAAACACAAGTAAGAAACCAGCAACACCTAAAATATCATGCACTGTGTAGTAAGGATGAAATGGAATACCATCTAAAGGACGACCCTTAGCATCAACCTTTTCTTTAATCTCAACACCATCTGGGTTATTTGACCCCACCTCGTGAAGAGCAATAACGTGAGCAACAATCAGACCAATTAACACTAACGGAATCGCAATCACGTGGAAAGCAAAGAAACGGTTAAGTGTTGCGTCTGAAACGACGAAGTCACCGCGAATCCAGGTAGACAAACCCTCACCAACAAATGGAATTGCGGCAAAAAGATTAACAATTACCTGAGCGCCCCAGTATGACATCTGGCCCCAAGGCAATAAGTAACCAAAGAAGGCCTCAGCCATTAAACAGAGGAAAATGGCCACACCGAAAACCCACACCAACTCGCGTGGCTTACGGTAAGAACCGTACAACATACCACGTAGCATGTGTAAATACACTACTACGAAAAACATTGATGCACCGGTTGAGTGCATATAGCGAATAACCCAACCAAAAGGCACTTCACGCATGATGTACTCAACTGAAGCGAATGCCAGCTCAGCATCAGGCTTATAGTGCATAACCATGAAAATACCGGTCAAAATCTGAATGACCAGCACTAGCATGGCTAGTGAACCAAAAAAATACCAGAAGTTAAAATTCTTGGGGGCATAATATTCAGTCACGTGCTCTTTGACCATTTTAGTCAAAGGAAAACGTCTATCAACCCAACCAAGAAGACCTGTTGTTTCAACAACTTTCTCGCCGGCCATGTAAGGCTCCTTTTATAACTAGCTAAAAATTAAAAAACCCTGCAAGTTCCCAAGCAACTAAGCCGGAGTATCCAGACCAATCATGACGTTAGTTTCGTCAATGAAATAGTATGGAGGAACGGGTAAGTTATCAGGGGCTGGCTGGTTTTTAAATACGCGGCCAGCAAAGTCAAACACAGAACCGTGGCAAGGGCATAAATACCCGCCTAGCCAATCAGCTCCCATACCCTGAGAAGTTCCGGAAGCGAATCGTGCCGAAGGTGAACAGCCTAGGTGCGTACAAATACCCACCATAATCATCCACTCCGGATTAATTGAACGATGCTCGTTTTGAGCAAACTCAGGTGTAAAACCCGGGCGCTCGGACATTGGGTCCACTAAGTCACCATTAATTTTAGGAAGTGTCGCCAGCATTTCAGGAGTGCGTCGTAAAATCCATACCGGCTTACCCTGCCACTCAACTGTAATCATCTGCCCTGGAGCAACTGAAGAAATATCAACCTGCACAGGCGCCCCAGCAGCCTTTGCACGCTCTGATGGTGACATCGAAGCCACAAACGGAATTACCGTAGCGACTCCTGCAACGCCACCCACCGCACAGGCGGTACCTAACCAAAAACGACGGTTTGGATCATCAGGCAACACATCTGGTGATGCCTGCTCTACTACTGCCGTCTCTTTTGAAACTGTAGATTCTTGACTCATATCATTCCCTATTACTGCCAAGGTCTAAAAAATAACGAAACACAACACATACTGTCGTAATTATCGAACAAAAATAATCTTATAAACGTAAAAATATTACTATACGCAATACTAATTAACCCCTTATTATATACTCTATAAGTCTGTTACAACCAATAAAAGGGATTTTTATGAGCAAGGCTTCTAATTTTGTACAGGAATTCAAAGAATTTGCAGTAAAAGGAAATATGATCGACCTCGCCGTCGGGGTAATTATCGGCGCTGCATTCGGCAAAATCATCGACTCTTTGGTAAAAGATGTCGTTATGCCACTTATCAGCTTCATCATCGGTGGCTCAGCAGACTTTTCCAACATGTTCGTTGTACTCTCAAGACCAGATGGATACAGTGGTCCGGAAACCTACCAAGCACTAACAGAGGCTGGTGCCAACGTCTTTGCTTATGGTAGTTTCATCACCATCTTGATAAACTTTATCCTATTAGCCTTTGTGGTATTTCTTTTGGTCAAAGCTATTGCAAAAGCTCGCGCTAGCTTTGAGCGTGAAAAGGAACTTGAAGAAGCAGCCCCTGCCGAGGACTCAGCTGATGTAGCCCTATTACGTGAAATCCGTGATTTGCTACAAAAACAAGAAAACCAGTCAAACACTACAAGTACGCATCAGTAATATCTATTCATTCGAATACTATTACACAACAAAGCTCGAACCTAAATCAAGGTCGAGCTTTATTTCCTTTGCGATTAGACAAACTAAACTGGATTATCTAATTCCACATACTCCAACTCAAGCTCTGGATACTGCGCCTGCATTACACGCATTAAACCCTGCACCCCATAGCGCTCAGTCGCATGATGTCCCGCAGCATAATACGCCACTCCGTACTCCTGCGCTAAATGAAACACCTGCTCTGATGCCTCTCCGGTAATATAAGCATCAGCACCTGCCAAGATTGCTTCCTCAAACATCCCCTGAGCTCCACCTGTGCACCAAGCAACCGTTTTTATAGGCCGCTCAGCCTCACCGATAAACAATGGACTTCGATTTAGTTTCTGATGAATCACGTCAGCTAATTGCCCTGCTGTCGCAACGTCACGCGATGGTTGTCCTAGCCAAATCAAGTCCCCCCTACCAAAGGTCTGTGGTTTATTATCAACATAATTTGCACGTAATCCTAGTACTTGCGCTAACATGGCATTATTGCCCCATTGTGGATGAGCATCAAGCGGCAAGTGATATGCTATTAGATTAATATCATGTTTAACCAACTTGGCTAGTCGTTGATATTTTGCATTAATAATTTTGGCGTCTTCATTTTTCCAGAACCAACCATGATGCACAATAATAGCGTCAGCTTGCTTTTTGATTGCCTCTTCGATTAAGGCTAAACTTGCTGTGACACCAAAAATCACCTTTTTAATCTCAGACTTTCCCTGCACCTGTAATCCATTAGGCGCATAATCCTGAAATAAGTGTGGTTGAAGTTGCTCATCTAACCAAGTAGTTAGTTCTTTGACTGTAATTTTATTCACGATTGATTCCTACGAATATATATGTACCGCTATTGGTTGATTTTTACACAAGCTGTAACTATTGTTTTGGCGCTAATATTTACAATTAGCACCATCAGACCGGGTTGGCTTGGCCAGCAAATTGAGATCCAATCTCAACCAACTGCCACTGTAAAAGTTCAGCCAGACGCTATTTTGGAACAAAGCAATTCCAACAAAGCACAAACTCCTATAACTACTACCGTCACAGTTTTTACTTCTTATGCCGATGCAGTCAAACTGGCCGCCCCTTCGGTAGTTAATATTTATACCACTAAACGCGTCACTTCGCCCCTACGCGACCTGAATGATATCCCTTCATTACGCCCTTTTATTCAAGAGCAAAACGAGCGTCAGCGCCTAAGTGACCCTACTAGTTTAGGATCTGGAGTTATTGCTTCTGAGAAAGGCTATATATTAACTAACTATCACGTTGTTGAAGCGGCAGACGCCATTGAGGTTCTACTTTATGATGGTCAACGAGCCCCAGCTAAATTTATTGGCGCAGATCCAGATACCGACCTAGCCGTTTTACAGATTGAGCTACCAGGCCTTCAACCCATCAAAACAGACCCCAATCAAACACTTAATATTGGTGATGTAGTTCTAGCCATTGGCAACCCTTTTGGCGTTGGTCAAACTACGACAATGGGCATTATCTCCGCACTTGAACGCTCTGGACTTGGCATCAACACTTATGAAAACTTTATCCAAACGGACGCAGCTATTAATCCCGGCAATTCGGGCGGTGCACTTATTAATGTCAATGGCAGCTTAATTGGTATCAATACAGCAATTTATTCAGAATCAAACTCGGGAGGCTCTCTGGGTATTGGTTTTGCTACTCCAGCCACTACAGCCCTTAAAATCATGAAAGAAATTATTGAAACAGGAGAAGTTTCACGTGGCTGGCTAGGCGTAGAACCCCAAGACGTAACAGCAGATCTAGCTAAAGCATTTAATCTACCACAGATTCGTGGCGTAATTATCGCCTCTATCGCTCAACAAAGTCCTGCTGCAGCTGTGGGACTTTCAGTAGGCGATATTATTATCAAGATTAACGATAAACAAGCAATAAACACTCGCCAAATGCTTAATGAAGTGGCCGCTTTAAAGCCTGGGACCGTCGTTCAATTTGAAGTTTTGAGAGGTGGTCGTGTACTAAAATTTCAAGTAACGTTAGCACAACGACCAAAAACATTTGAATAAGCTACAGCTTTATTCTTCTTCAGTGTCTAACTTTCTGACTCGAACAAAACGGCATAAGAAAATGCCAAACTCATACAGAATACAAAGAGGAATAGCCATCAACAACTGGCTAATTATGTCTGGCGGTGTAATTACTGCGGCTAGTACAAAAGCACCAACAATCACATAACCTCGGATTGCTTTTAATTTCTCAACGGTTATCATCCCAAATGAGGCTAACACCACAACTACCACAGGCACTTGGAATGTCAAACCAAAGGCCAAAAACATAGTCATAACAAAGCTTAGATAAGCAGCTATGTCCGGCGCTACTGTAATTGACTGAGGTGCCACTAGAGAAATAAACTGGAATACTGTGTTAAAAACAACATAGTAACAAAATAGCATTCCAACAAAAAATAAAAACGTGCTCGATAAGATTAACGGCATCACTAGTCGTTTTTCATGCTTATAAAGACCAGGAGCGATAAATGCCCAAGCCTGATACAAAACGACGGGCAAAGCAATTACAAAAGCTAAAAGTAGAGTTACCTTTAGTGGCACCAAAAAGGGCGTGATAACTCCGGTAGCAATCATCGTATGATTTTCTGGTAATGTATTTATCATCGGTTGAGCCAAGAAGTCATAAACAGCTCCCGTACCCGGATAAATAGTCAAAACAACAAAAACACCTAAGACGGCTAATAGCATACGAATAACTCGTGTGCGTAGCTCAATTAAATGTGAAAAAAAACTTTGACCCAGATCATCCGTTGCAGAATCAGGTTGATTAGACATTCGAGCCACCATTATCACTATTTAAATTATTCTTATTTTGACCTTTAGCAGAGGCAAGCGCCGGTTCCTCAACATCTTGAACTGGCTGTACCTCAGGCATTTGCTCCCAGAGCGCCACACCTTCAAGACTTTTATCTGCATCGATCGGACTCTCTTGGCTCTCTACAAAGGTTCCCCAAGCCTGATCATGCAATTCCTGCTCTTCAGAACTCAACGGAGGTGGTGCTTCTAAAGGCTCAAAAGTTGGACCATCATAAATTCCGGCTACTTGCTCTGTTGATTCATTAACCTCTACACCATCAGAAATAACTTCTTGAGACTCAAAAGGCGACCATCTTTGCTTAACGACATCCACACCACTAGCTAAGCTCGCATCTTCTTCAGTAGGATAAATTAGCGCCTCAGCTACCGTAGATTCAGGTAATTTTTTTGTTGTCGCCGGTTCTACTACCTTAGCAGGTCTAAAAGAAGCTGATGGCTCAACAGAAACTTCCGATGCATGCGTCTTTACAATAGATTGCCCTTGCTCTCCAAGTTGAGTCTGACTAAGCTCAGGAGTAGGTGCATTTACTGTAGGAGCAACACCCGCAGCCGCTGCCATTGTTTTAGCCTTAGGCTCTGAAGCAACTGCTTTTGCTGCAGCTTTTAAGGGTTCTGAAGCAGTCTTTTTGACCGCCTCATCAAGCTTTAATTCATTTAAATCAGGCAATGGATTCAAATTACCCTTAAGTTGCTTTTCAAGGTCTTGAACCTCTGACTTAACTGTGTCCAATGGATTACTAATATTTTTCAAAGGTTTGGTTATGGAAGTGACTCCGTCCTCTACCGATGACTTTACATCAGTGACATTAGACGCCACTTCATCCTTGAACTTCTTAATATCATCGACGTGCATCTCGCGTTCGATATCACTTTTGATATCGTTGACATAACGCTGCGCACGACCGATCAACAACCCTAAGGCCCTTGCCGTTTTAGGCAAACGCTCGGGGCCAATCACTATCAAAGCGACTAGCCCAATAACAAACATCTCGGAAAGACTTAGACCAAACATATTACCCTAACACCACTAATCACGAACTAGGCGCTTAAGCAGTAGGTTTATCCTTATCCTTGACTTCTTTAAATTCAGCGTC
Organism: Alcaligenaceae bacterium; assembly: GCA_012518515.1. Lineage (GTDB taxonomy): Bacteria > Pseudomonadota > Gammaproteobacteria > Burkholderiales > Burkholderiaceae_B > Oligella. The sequence goes on along the minus strand of JAAYRZ010000027.1, from coordinate 7,707 downwards.
TTGGACATCATTTACATTAACTGCTTTTACATCTTCTGCACTCGTTTTTTCAGTCGTTGTATTTTCATCTTCGGCGTCACCTAAGCCCTTTTTAAAGCCTTTAACCGCAGTACCCAGGTCTTCACCTACGTTACGCAACTTTTTAGTACCAAAGACTAATGCAACAACAACTAAGACAATTAACCAATGCCAAATACTTAATGAACCCATCTCGTTCTCCTAACGTTTTTCAGTTACTATTAAAAAATAGTATTTACAAATTTACATGTGCTCGAGACTAAAAGCACCAATATCTACTCGGCTCGTGAGGCCTTTTCCACTAAACCGGATAAGCCTTCACGTCGCGCCAACTCGGTTAATACCTGTTCAGGCTTAACACCATAATAAGTTAATGCAACTAAGCTATGAAACCATAAGTCAGCCGCCTCATAAATAATTTTATCTTGATCTGCATCTTTGCAGGCCATAATAAACTCAGCACTTTCTTCGGCCACCTTTTTTAAAAAAGCCTCTTCGCCTTTATGGTAAAGCTTTGCCACATAAGAACTATCTGGATCACCGCCATTAGCCGGCAAACGACTATTTAAAACCTGCTCTAAATGCTCTAATATTTGCATTTTATCAAGCGCTATTTGTTGTGACATGCAATACCTTAAATTATTCCTCAGATTGATACAGGGTCGCAGGATCAATTAACACTGGATCAACTTCCTCCCAGCTCAATTCACCCTGCGCATCTAGTTCGAGACTTTTATAAAAGCAACTTTCTCTACCCGTATGACAAGCCACACCACCGGTTTGTTCAACCTTTAGCAAAATGACATCAGCATCACAATCCAAGAGAATCTTATGCACTATTTGAGTATGTCCAGAGCTTTCACCCTTGCGCCATAGTTTTTTACGAGAACGTGACCAATAAACACCACGCATTGTACCTACAGTCTCAACCAAGGCCTCATGGTTCATCCAGGCAACCATAAGCACACGATCAGTCTGCCAGTCCTGTGCAATAACAGGAATAAGGCCTTGATCATTAAAGTTTACCTGAGTAATCCACTGCATCTAAACCACCCTAACAGGTATGCCTTGTTCTTGCATAAACTGCTTACACTCTCCGATCGTAAAATCGCCAAAATGGAAAATGCTTGCAGCCAAGACAGCGCTTGCTCCACCGAGAGTAACACCGTCAGCCATGTGCTGCAAACTACCAACACCCCCAGAAGCAATAACCGGTACATCAACAGCGTCACTAATCGCGCGGGTTAGTTCTAAATCGAAGCCGTTTTTAGTGCCATCTCTATCCATGCTCGTTACCAAAAGCTCTCCAGCACCATTAGCGGCCATTTTACGTGCCCACTCGACGGCATCAATACCGGTACCTTTAGTCCCGCCATGAGAATACACCTCCCAACGTGATGCCTCATTCTCAGTACTCACTCGGCGGGCATCGATGGCAACTAACAAACGCTCAGAGCCGAAATGCTGTGCTGCTTCCTGAATTAACTCTGGATTAGCAATTGCCGCACTACCAATAGATACCTTAGCAGCACCAACATCTAAGAGACGCTGGATGTCGTTGAGCTCACGTATACCACCACCCACAATTAAGGGGATAGAAATAGCGGCTGCTGTTTGCTGAATAATCGGCAAAATCAAATCACGCTCTTCAGTGGTTGCCGTAATATCTAAAAACGTCAGCTCATCAGCACCCTGTTCACTATAGCGTTTAGCTATTTCAACCGGATCGCCTGCGTCACGTAACCCGACAAAATTCACACCCTTAACAACACGACCACCATTAACATCTAAGCACGGAATGATTCGCTTATATAAAAGATTTGATTGTTGGTTTTTTTGGTCGTCCTGCATTATTCTGTCTCTTCTAAATAGTCGTAAACATAGTCTAAGGCCTCTTCAAAATCTAGAGTACCTTCATAAATACTGCGACCTAAAATGACACCCTCGATACCTTCATCGGCCACTTTACAAAGTGCTTCAATATCACGTAAATCGGTGACGCCACCTGAGGCAATAACTGGAATTCTGGTTGCTTGAGCTAAACGGACTGTTGCTTCAATATTGACACCGCTCAGCATACCATCGCGACCGATATCAGTATAAATAATTGACTCTACGCCAAAATCTTCAAAACGCTTAGCCATATCGATAACATCATTTTTTGTTACCTTGGCCCAGCCGTCAGTTGCAACTTTACCGTCTTTGGCATCAAGGCCCACGATAATATGTCCACTAAAGGCACTACAAGCATCCTGCAAAAAACCAGGGTCTTTAACAGCCGCTGTACCAATAATGACATAATCAATGCCACTATCCAAATATTGCTCGATGGTACTCATATCACGGATACCACCACCGATTTGCACTGGTATTTCACGGTCAACGGCTTTTAAAATGGATTCAATCGCGGCTTGATTTTTAGGACGTCCGGCAAAGGCGCCATTAAGATCGACTAAGTGCAGACGCTCAGCGCCCTTCTTAAGCCACTCTTCGGCAATCGTGCCGGGGTTATCAGAAAAAATTGTGGTGTCATTAAGATCACCTTGTCTGAGGCGGACACACTGTCCGTCTTTTAAGTCGATGGCTGGGATCAGCAGCATGATATTACAAAATAAATAATTTAAATTTAAAGTAAATGGCAACAGAACTTTAATCTATTGCCCCGCAAATAGTATTTATACCTTATTTTTGATGCTTTGCATAAATAATAACAGTCATAAATACAATTAAATTGACCTAGCTCTAATATCCCGATTAAATTGTCGCCCAAAGCCTACGGATTAGCCCGAAAACACCTGTACAGACAAAATGAGGCTCTAAGAAAGAGCCTCATATCTACGGATATACTATCGCTTAGCCTTTAGAGCACACCCTTAGTAGACGGAATTACTCCAGCCATACGGGGATCTTCAGCCAAAGCCATGCGCAATGCACGGCCAAATGCCTTAAATACAGTTTCCGCTTGGTGATGAGAATTAATACCCTTCAAATTATCAATATGCAAAGTAACAGCTGCATGATTGACAAAACCTTGGAAAAACTCCTGGAATAAATCCACATCAAAACGACCAATCAAGGCTCGTGTAAAAGGAATGTTGTAATACAAACCGGGGCGACCAGAAAAATCAATCACCACACGGGACAAAGCCTCATCTAAAGGCACATAGGAGTGACCATAGCGGACAATTCCTTTTTTATCACCAACTGCCTTGGCAAATGCCTGACCTAATGTGATACCTACATCTTCCACTGAATGGTGGTCATCAATGTAAGTATCGCCATCACAGTGAACTTCTAAATCAATTAGACCGTGACGGGCAATTTGATCAAGCATATGATCCAAAAAAGGCACACCTGTATTAATATCTTGTTTGCCAGTACCATCTAAATTGATCGCAACGCGAATCTTGGTCTCCTGGGTATCACGACTAACTTCAGCAATACGCATTAAAATTCCTCAATAAATAAATTAATTCTTATAACGATACTCAGCACTTCTTGCATGGGCCTCTAAACCTTCACCATAGGCTAAAGTGCTTGCAATGCGACCTAAAGTAGCAGATGCGGTTTTAGAGACATTAATCAAGCTTGAACGCTTCTCAAAATCATAAACACCTAAGGGTGACGAGAAGCGTGCTGTACGTGACGTAGGTAACACGTGGTTAGTACCAGCACAATAGTCACCCAAAGACTCTGAACTATAAGGGCCGATAAAAATAGCACCTGCATGACGAATTTTATCAACTAGAGGTTGCGCGTCTTCTACGGAAATTTCCAAGTGCTCAGCCGCTATGTGATTAGCAATCTCACATGCCTCATCCAAATCTTTTACTAAAATCAACGCACCGCGATTAGCCAAGCTAGTAGTAATAATGTCTTTACGCGACATCTCAGGCAACTGTCTTTTAATTGAAGCCTCAACCTCTTCCAAATAATCCGCGTCAGGACAAAGCAAAATGGCTTGAGCTAACTCATCGTGCTCGGCCTGAGAAAACAAGTCCATTGCAATCCAGTCCGCAGGGGTCTTGCCATCGCAAATAATCAAAATCTCGCTTGGACCGGCTATCATATCAATACCAACAACACCGAAAACTCGACGTTTTGCCTCTGCAACATAAGCATTACCAGGGCCGACAATTTTATCAACCTGTGCAATGCTTTCGGTACCATAAGCCAATGCAGCCACTGCTTGAGCGCCACCAATGGTTAACACACGGTCCACACCAGCCACTGCCGCGGCCGCCAATACGATGGGATTGTGTTCACCGCCTGGCGTAGGGGTTACCATCACGATTTCTTTAACGCCTGCTACTTTAGCCGGTATGGCATTCATCAACACAGATGAGGGATAAGCAGCCTTACCACCTGGCACATAAAGGCCAACACGATCCATCGGAGTAATTTTCACTCCCAGCACCGTACCGTCTTCTTCCTGATAACTCCAACTTTGACTTTTTTGGCGCATATGATATGCGCGAATACGCTCAGCCGCCTGAGTCAACGCATCACGTTGCTCCGCTGGTAATGCAGCTAATGCGGCCTCACAGGCTTCTTTAGAAACCTCAAGATCAACCATGCTAGTTGCCTGAACACCGTCGAACTGACGGCTATATTCAACAACAGCAGCATCCCCTTTTTGACGTACATTGGTCAAAATCTCACTAACAGCAAGCTCAATTTGAGAGTCTTGAGCTTCATCATAGGCTAATAGCTGAGCTAGTTGCTCAGTAAAACCTTGTTCTTTAGAATCTAATCGATTAATTACAGACATAATTATTCCAGTGCAGCCTTTTCAAAAGCATCAAGAAATGGCTGTAAACTTTTACCACGAGTTTTTAGTGCGGCCTGATTCACAATTAAGCGCGAAGAAACCGGCATCACATCCTCAACATCCACTAAATTATTGGCACGTAAAGTACCCCCTGTTGAGACTACATCCACAATCGCATCAGCCAACCCAGTTAATGGTGCTAATTCCATTGAACCATATAATTTAATGATATCAACGTGCACTCCCTTTTGGGCAAAATGCTCACGTGTAATATTTACATATTTAGTTGCGACCCTTAAGCGACTACCCTGACGTACCGCTTTTTCATAATCAAAGCCTTGACGCACTGCTACGGCTAAACGACATTTAGCAATATTTAGATCTATCGGCTGGTACAAGCCACCCGCATGGTCTTGACTATACTCATAAAGAATATCCAAACCTGCAACACCAAAATCCGCAGCACCGTATTGCACATAGGTTGGTACGTCTGAAGCCCGCACAATTAACAACTGCAAATTCGGATCACTGGTTGGTAGAATCAATTTACGCGATTTGCTAGGGTTTTCTGTCACCTCAATACCTACAGCAGCCAAAAGCGGCAAGGTATCTTCAAAAATACGTCCTTTAGAGAGAGCAAGCGTGAGCTTATCCATGCTTAATTTATCCTTTCAATATCTGCGCCAACTGCGCTGAGCTTTTCTTCCATATTGACATAACCACGATCAAGATGATAAATCCGATCAATAATCGTCTCTCCTTCTGCTACCAATCCGGCAATTACTAAGCTAGCAGAAGCACGAAGATCAGTAGCCATCACCATAGCACCCGAAAGCTTCTCTACCCCATTAATTACAGCAGTGGGACCGTCAAGCACAATATCAGCGTTTAAACGCAACAATTCCGAAACATGCATGAAGCGATTCTCGAAGATATTTTCTACAATCACGCCCGTACCCTCAGCGACGATATTCATCGCCATCATCTGAGCCTGCATATCGGTAGGGAAGCCTGGATGCTCGGCAGTGCGAAAACTTACTGCCTTAGGTCTTATACTCATTTTAGCCCGAATCCAGTCCTCACCTAGCCCAATTTGTAATCCAGCCTCTTCTAATTTATCCAGAGTGGCTCCCATGGTATCCGGTTTAACATTACGCAAGAGTAATTCACCACCTGCTGCTGCCACTGCACACAAGAATGTACCTGCTTCAATACGATCGGACACGATGGCGTAATCAGTGCCATACAAACGCTCTACGCCCTCGATCTCTATTCTATCGGTACCGTGGCCAGTAATTTTTGCACCCATGGAAATAAGGACATTTGCCAAATCAACCACTTCAGGCTCACGCGCCGCATTTTCCAATACAGTAGTTCCCTTAGCCAAAGCAGCAGTCATTAAAAACTGCTCTGTACCACCCACAGTCACCATATCCGTACGAATCGAACCGCCAATGAGCCCTTCGCCAGTCGTTTCGCCTATCACATACCCATGCTCTACTTCTAAATCAGCACCTAGCTCCTTTAAGCCTTTAAGATGCTGATCTACAGGACGGGAGCCGATAGCACAACCACCCGGCAAACTAACTTTAGCTCGCCCAACTCTGGCTAATAAGGGGCCTAGAACAAGTATAGACGCGCGCATCGTACTAACTAGCTCATAAGGTGCCTCATGTGAACGAACTTCCTTCGTCTGCAAGCGTAGCACATCTGACTCAACCCATTCAGCATCAACACCAAGCTGCTGAAGCACCGCAATCATTGTCTCCACATCTTTCAACCGTGGCACATTGCGCAATATAACGGGCTCATTAGTTAATAATGTAGTACATAAAATAGGTAAGGCTGCATTTTTAGCGCCTGAAATAACTACTTCACCATGCAGTGACTTACCACCGACAATTTTCAATCTAGCCATTTTGTGCGGACTCTTCAGGAGTTAAGGTCTTCATTGATAAAGCATGAATCTCGGCTTTCATACGATCACCCAACGCAGCATATACTAACTGATGACGTTGAATTAAACGCTTACCTTCAAACTCCTTACTGACAATGATCGCCTCAAAATGTGAGCCATCACCTACCACATGCACGTGCTCACAGGCCAAATTGCTTTCAATGTATTCTTTGATCTGATCAGGCGTAGGTAACATAGTCATAAAACCCTTAAAAAATTAATTTCTCAATTTATAACCGCTTATAATCAAGCGTAAAGCGATTAATGAAACAACAACAAAAACCCCACTCACAACCACCAAGCTAAGCCACGGGGAGGTATCGGACACGCCGAAGAAACCGTAACGCATCCCATCAATCATATAAAATATCGGATTCCACTGGGATACAGCTTGCCAAAATGGTGGCAAGGAATGAGTCGAATAGAACACACCTGACAAAAAGCTAGCGGGCATGATTAAGAAATTCTGAAATAAGGCTAGCTGGTCAAACTTTTCGGACCAAAGTCCGGCAATTAGTCCCAAAGTAGACATAATACCGCAAGCTAACACAGCAAATACTAAAACCCACAGAATATTGTAAGGTAGTACCACCCTAAACAACATAGAAAACAACCACAAACAGACACCCACCATTAGGCCACGAGCTACACCACCCAAGACATAGGCACCATAAAGCTCATAAGCTGAAAGTGGAGGCAGCAATATAAATACTAGGTTGCCCGTAATTCTGCTTTGCACTAGAGAAGATGAAGCATTAGCAAAAGAGTTTTGCTGCATGCTCATCATAATTAGCCCTGGTATCAAAAAAGATAAATAATCAACCACCACTGCTGAATCTGGATAAGTCTGAATTCGTCCCGCCAACACATGTGAGAAAACTACTAAATAAAGCACTGATGTCAGGACAGGAGCTAAGATTGTTTGCAAAGCGACTCGCCAGAAACGCATCACTTCCTTGTA
>JAAYRZ010000001.1 GCA_012518515.1 Alcaligenaceae bacterium | reverse complement strand
CTCAGTCGCTCTTAACCAAGCCCAGAAGTAATAAACAACTTGAGCGGCAATACGCCCAAAGTTAATTGAGTTAACAGCACCTAAGCGATACTTTTCTTTGAAATCAAGATCATTAGAGAGTGCTTTGACAATATCTTGACAGTCATCAAAAACGCCTTTGACCGTGATATTGTGAATATTTTCATCCGCTAGGGAAAACATTTGAGCTCGTTGAAACTCGCTCATACGCCCATGTGGGGATAACATGAAAACCTGCACACCTTTTTTGCCACGCAAAGCATACTCGGCAGCAGAACCCGTGTCACCTGAAGTAGCGCCGAGAATATTCAAGGTCGTATCGCGTTTCGCTAAAACATACTCGAAGATATTACCCAAGAACTGCATGGCCATATCTTTGAAGGCAAGGGTTGGTCCTTCAGATAAACCCACTAAGGTAATCTGATCATTGATTTTTTTGAGGGGGACAATCTCTGCTGAATTAAAACTATCTGTGTTATAGCTTTTTTCACAGAGCTGACGAATCTCACTTTTAGGTATGTCCGTAATAAACAGACTCAAAATCTCTGTAGCCAGTTCAGCGTAGTTTAAGCGGCGCCAGACTTCAAGCGTCGCATTATCTATGCGGGGCATGATAGAAGGCACACTCAGGCCACCATCAGGAGCCAGACCCTCTAAAAGAATATCGCTAAATTCTGTAGGACTTAAACCACCACGGGTTGAAACGTATTTCATTTTTCTAATTGCTCCAAACGGATACGGGTCACTTTGGAATGTACAAATGGCATTTGTTCTATCTGACCAATCGCCTTGTCAACATCACCCTCTCGGCACTTATGGGTCAAGAAGATAATCGTCGCTTTGCCATCATTATCTTGCTCCTGAATCATGGAGTCAATGGAAATATCATCCTCTGCCAGAACACGAGTAATCTCTGCCATAACACCAGAACGGTCGTCAACCAATAAACGTAAGTAATAAGAAGTCTGCACCTCTTCAACTGCTAATATTGGATAATCTGCTAACGCTTCAGGCTGGAATGCTAAATGAGGCACACGATTTTCAGGATCAGTATTGTGCATACGTGTCACATCAACCAAGTCAGCAACAACCGCCGATGCGGTGGGCTCTGAACCAGCTCCAGGACCATAATAAAGCGTTTCTCCAACAGCATCACCGCGCACCAGTACAGCGTTCATAGAACCCTCAACATTAGCAAGTAGCTCATTACTTTTAACTAAAGTTGGATGAACACGTAACTCAATCCCCTCTTTGCGATGTCTAGCGATGGCCAGTAATTTGATCCGATAACCCAAATTTTGTGCATGCGCAAAATCTTCTTGCGCCAAATGACTAATACCTTCTACGTAAATCTTATCGAATTGAATTTTAATCCCAAAAGCAATAGACGCTAATAACGCTAATTTGTGCGCCGCATCTACTCCCTCAATATCAAAAGTCGGATCCGCTTCGGCATAACCAAAGTCCTGGGCCTCTTGTAGCGCAGTAGCGAAATCCAGATTGCGGCGGCGCATCTCGGAAAGAATAAAGTTGGTCGTACCGTTAATGATCCCTGCTAACCATTGAATACGATTAGCAGTCAATCCCTCACGAATGGACTTAATGATAGGAATACCACCGGCCACCGCTGCCTCAAAGGCAACCATCACACCCTTGGCACTCGCTTCAGCAAAGATTTCATTGCCATGCAAGGCTAACAAGGCTTTATTAGCAGTCACAACGTGTTTGCCCTCGGCAATCGCAGCTAAAATTAACTCTCGAGCTAAGGTTGAGCCACCAATTAACTCAACCACTATATCGATTTCGGGGTCTTTAACTAAACCCATCAAATCATCATCGACCAGCACATGTCCCGGCACATCACTAATTTTTGATGGGTTGCGAGTCGCAATGCGGACAATCTCGATACGACAACCTGCACGACGAGCAATTTCATCGGCATTGCGATTAAGCACTGCCCATGTACCACTTCCTACTACACCAAAGCCTAATAAACCTACCTTAATCGGTTTTAAATCATTCACTGAATGCACCATCCTTTTTAAACATGTCCTTTATCCCTCTAACTGCTTGGCGAATACGTTGCTCATTTTCAATCAAGGCAAAACGCACATAATCATCACCATACTCTCCAAACCCTATACCGGGAGAGATAGCTACCTTAGCATCAGCCAATAGCTTTTTAGAAAACTCCAACGATCCCAACGACTCATAAAACTCGGGGATTTTTGCCCAGATATACATGGAAGCCTTAGGGACCTCTACCATCCAGCCAATATCATGCAAGCCCTTAGCTAACACATCACGACGCTTCTGATAAATTTCGACCTGCTGCTTAACACTATCTTGAGGCCCATCTAATGCGGCAATCGCAGCAACTTGAATCGGCGTAAACATACCATAGTCATGGTAGCTCTTGATCCGGGCTAATGCATTAACTACTTCTTCATTACCCACCATAAAGCCGACTCGCCAGCCCGCCATATTATAACTTTTACTGAGGGTAAAAAACTCAACGGCGACCTCTTTAGCTCCAGGTACTTGCATAATTGACGGTGCCACATAGCCATCAAAGTTCATGTCAGCGTAAGCCAAGTCATGCACCACGATCATATTATGTGTTTTAGCTAATGCAACAATACGCTCAAAAAACTCCAAATCAACGCATTGAGCCGTCGGGTTGCTAGGGAACCCAATGATTAGCATCTTCGGCTTTGGAATACACTCACTAACTGCCTTTTCGATTTCAGCAAAGAAGTCTCCACCCGGAATCATCGGTACTGAACGGACATTAGCACCTGCAATCACTGCTCCATAAATATGAATAGGATAGCTCGGGTTTGGCACTAACACTGTATCACCCTCAGCCAAGGTGGCTAACATCAAGTGCGCCAAACCCTCTTTGGAGCCAATCGTAACGATAGCTTCATTTTCAGGATCTAAACGAACATCATAACGACGTTCGTACCAATCGGTAATGGACTTACGAAGACGGAAAATACCTTTAGAGACAGAATAACCATGTGTATGCGGCTTCTGTGCTGACTCAATTAGTTTATCAACGATATGCTGTGGGGTCGGACCATCTGGATTACCCATGGAAAGGTCGATAATATCCTCACCACGCGCTCGTGCGGCCATCTTAAGCTCGCCAGTAATATTAAAAACATAAGGAGGTAAACGCTCAATACGCGGAAAAGATCTCATAGCCCACCACTAATTCAAATAAAATGTTGACAAACTATTTAATCTATCCTATCTAAGGTAAGTGGGCAATTAATTTATGAAAAATAGTAAATTTTCCATGTAAAAGATGTGGTATGGACGATTTAGATTCATTAACATGTCACAATTGAACCCTAAGATTGATCAAAAAAGGAGATATAGTGGAACTTCAGTTGCAATCAAGAACCGCTGCTAACACAGTAACTGGTTATGGCGATGACTACATAGAAATCAACGAACAAAAGTATCACCATGCCATTTTCTTTCGCCCCGAAGGAGCTGTCAGCACTTGGGAAGTCGGGAACATTCAGGACATTACCTTAGAATCGATCAGTACAGCAGCCAGCCTCATCGAAAAAGAAGCTGATCCCTTTGCTTTCTTAAACGATGGTACTAGCGGCGTTTCTTATGATAATGCCCCAGAGCTTATCATCATCGGTACAGGCAAGAAACAACATTTTATTTCACCAGTGATACTGCAACCTCTCCTAGCAGCAGGCATCGGGATCGAATGCATGGACACTAAATCTGCTGCACGCACATACAATGTACTGATGAGCGAAAATCGTATTGTAGTTGCAGCCCTCTTACTAGATGGGTTAGATTGACCTTTTACCTATAAAATAAATTTCAACACCGAGGAGTTAATTATTATGAGCACTATCGTAGAATTAAATAAAAAAGTTGATAATTTCACAGCTGAAACCAATGATGGCGCAATTTCTCTCAGTGACTTCAATGGTAAGTATTTAGTACTTTATTTTTATCCAAAGGATAATACACCGGGATGCACTAACGAATCTAAAGACTTCCGCGACCTATATGAAGACTTCAAATCGCTTAACACCGAGATTGTCGGCATTTCCCGTGACTCATTAAAATCACATCAGAACTTTATTGATAAGTATGAATTACCATTTGAACTTATTTCTGATAGTACTGAGGAATTATGTAATCAGTTCGACGTTATTAAAGAAAAAAACATGTTCGGAAAAATTGGTAAAGGTATTGAACGTAGTACCTTCTTAATTGATCCTAAAGGCGTATTAATCGCTGAATGGCGCAAGGTCAAGGTCGCGGGCCACGCAGATGAAGTACTAAAGACTATTAGAGAATCACAGTAAGTCTCTTGTCTTCTTGCCCTTTCCCATTCTTTTAAATTTTGGTGTACAAATCATGGCTCTTCCTAAACCTCCACTAAAACCTGCAACTCGCCTAGACATGAGTGATATGCCGACGCCAAAAGTACGTCGCGCCAGAAAAAGTCCAGCCAAAAAAGCTGCTCAAATAGCAAAAGAGACTCGCATTGCAGAAGAGTTGACACTAGAGGAGCAAACTACTGCCGTAGCAACGACAGTAGTCGATGCATCTACACAAGTAAAAACCATCACTCTCGGAGAAGAGCTTAAAGCTGACCAGCAAACAGCAGCTAGTAAAAAGGTAACTGCTAAAAAAGTAGCTACAATACCCTCTAAAGCTGCTGTTAGAAAAGCAGCTAAGGCTGCACCACAAAAAGCAAGCACAAAATCGGTCCACACTGAGCTTGTCGCTTCGGCGCCTAGCACAGAACAGCACAGACTCTTTATTCTAGACACCAATGTCTTATTACATGATCCTACTAGTCTGTTCCGTTTTCAGGAGCATGATATCTTCTTGCCAATGATGGCTTTAGAAGAGTTGGATCACAACAAAAAAGGCTTAACCGAGGTAGCTCGCAATGCCCGTCAAGTAAGTCGCACACTAGATTCACTAGTCAGCGATCACGAAAGTCTCGATGAAGGCATTCCTTTAAATAGCTTAGGCAACAAGGAAGCAACCGGTCTATTATTCTTTGAAACTCAAAAGTTTGAGCAATTGCACGAACAACAATTAGAGGCTGACAAACCAGATAACATCATCCTCAATGTTGTACAAACTCTCGAGCAAACAGAAAAAAAACGTGAAGTCATTCTAGTTTCCAAAGACATCAATATGCGCTTAAAAGCCAAAGCCTTAGGCTTGGCTTCAGAGGATTATCTAAATGATCACTCATTAGAAGACTCTGATTTAGTTTATGACGGTGTCATGCCATTACCAGAAGACTTCTGGGTCCGCCATGGCAAAGACATGGAATCATGGATTCAGGGTGGTACTACCTTTTATAAAATTAAGGGTCCACTCTGCTCAGAATTTCTAGTTAATCAATTTGTTTACCTAGAAGGTGATACTCCCCTATATGCTCAGGTAAAAGAGGTTACCGGTAAAACAGCTGTACTAGCTACGGTACGTGATTATACGCACAAGAAAAATAATATCTGGGGTATCACGGCCCGCAATAGAGAACAAAACTTCGCCCTTAACCTCTTGATGAGTCCCGAAGTTGATTTTGTCTCCTTATTAGGTCAAGCAGGGACGGGTAAAACCTTACTGGCGCTAGCAGCAGGCCTGACTCAGGTGCTAGAAACTAAACGCTACACCGAGATCATTATGACTCGCGTTACTGTCTCTGTAGGTGAAGACATCGGCTTCTTACCCGGTACCGAAGAAGAAAAGATGCAACCATGGATGGGGGCTCTAGAGGACAACCTCGAATACTTACACTCAGGCAATAATCGCGAAAACCTACAAGAATGGGAGAGAAGTGCAAGTAAGGAGCTAATCCACTCCCATATCAAGGTCCGCTCTCTGAACTTCATGCGCGGTCGCACCTTTTTAAACAAATTTGTGATTATTGATGAAGCTCAGAACCTGACCCCCAAACAAATCAAAACCTTGGTTACACGCGCTGGCCCCGGCACAAAGATCATCTGCTTGGGTAATATCGCCCAGATTGATACACCATATCTGACTGAGGGTAGCTCAGGTTTAACCTATGTTGTTGATCGCTTCAAGAGCTGGCCACATTCCGGACACGTGACCCTGCAAAAAGGTGAACGCTCAAGATTAGCAGACTACGCCTCTGATGTACTCTAGGGGCTAATCTATAGATTAAACTTCAACGCTCTTTTAAAAAAGCAATTAATTAATAACAAACGAACAATGCGCTTTGATTACAAACGATTAATTCCTGATCAATTTACGACTCTACTAACCCTTGTAGTCATTATCGCTACTCTCCTACCCGCTAAGGGGCAAGGTGAAGTAGCGATTGACTGGGCTAGCAAAATCGCGATCGGTCTTTTGTTTTTTTTACATGGAGCAAGACTCTCCAGACAAGCGATTTACCAAGGCATTATGCATTGGCGTATCCATATTGTCATTTTCTGCATCACTTTTGTGGTCTTTCCTCTGATCGGCATTTTGTTACGACCAGTGCTTGAACCCTTAATGACCCCGACATTGTACCTAGGCTTTCTATACCTCTGCATGCTCCCAGGAACCGTACAATCGGCGATTGCTTTTACTTCCATGGCTAGGGGTAATCTAGCAGCAGCTATATGTAATGCATCAGCGTCCAGCATCGTTGGTATTTTTGTAACTCCGCTATTAGTAGCACTTATCTTAACTGATTTTAGCGAACAGATACCTAGCATCAATCTGATGTCCGTTGTGAAGATTATTTTTCAGCTCTTTGTACCCTTTGCGATTGGTCACTTTTTAAGGCCTCTCTTAGGGCAGTTTTTATTGAAAAATAAGCTACTCGTAAAAATAGTAGATCAAGGTTCTATTTTATTGGTGGTTTATGCGGCTTTTTCACATGCAGTAAATGAGGGTTTATGGCATGAAACACCGCTTTCATCATTGATTGCGGTATTTTTTGCCAGCGCTATCATCCTCGCACTTAGTTTAGGATTAAGCCACCTTATCGCTAAATCCTTAGGTTTTAATTTAGCAGATCGCATCACCATCGTTTTTTGTGGTTCAAAAAAGAGCTTGGCAAGTGGTCTACCCATGGCACAAATTATTTTCGCTGGCATGCCAATAGGAGCAATTATCCTGCCCTTGATGATATTTCATCAACTACAACTGATGGTATGTGCCATGATTGCTACCCGATTAGGCAAACGCCCACTGAGTGCCGAAGAGATAGAGGCTGAGGCAGCAACAAGTTAAGCCCTTGTTATAAGCTGCCACTTAAATTAATCCAGCTACTTCCCTGCCGCTTCCTGGACTTCCCTTAAAATACGTAAAGGAATACAAGTTTCCAAACGAACACGCATTTGTGTAATCAAGGCAGGGTCTAGAGAGTCATCGATCCCTTGAACCAAATCGATCGTACAATCTCCCTCTAGGTTATCAATAGCCATCTGCGCAATATGACTATGCTTAGCATCTACTTCAGCATCACTAGCCGCATGAAAAAGATGTAAGGTCTGATCTAAAGAAACGGGCACTTCAGGTAAATTGACAAAACGACTACCAAAAGCGATAAGACGCCCAGCTACAGGCGCTTGCTGCTTAGCCAACTCAAGCACTAGTGCGCCTAGTTCACCAACTCCAACTAAGGCCGTAGCTGCATCCGCAACCTGAAATTCACTTTGTTGTTGACGTATAAAGTTAAGCCAAACTGGCTGTATAGAGTCTAACCAACTTTGTTGCTCAGTCTCGGATTGTCCTTCTAAAGGAGAGGCATCAAGCAAGCTACTATTAATCAGCGTAGCAAAAGGAAAACGTGCTGACAGAACTTTTAATACCTCATCTGCCGCTTCAATATCTTCTGCTTTGGCTGTACGTGACAAGATAATAAAAAGCTGGCCAGCTCCTGCCCGCTCTTTAGGTAAGTATTTTTTATTGATAACAAATTTTGCCATTAGCTTAAATTCAATCCCTTAGTGATTATTTTATTTTAGAGTAACAGATATATAATAATGACATTAAGCTAAATTTCAACGTAATTATAGGATAAATCATGTCTAGCCTAAAAGATAAAATTAATAATGCCACCAAAGATGCCATGAGAGCTCGCGACTCTGCTCGCTTAAGCACCTTACGTTTATTACAAGCTGCCATTAAGCAGCGTGAGGTTGATGAACGCATTGAGCTTGGAGACGATGACATTATTAGCATTATCGATAAGCAAATCAAACAACGCCGTGAATCAATCCAGGCTTATGAACAAGCAGGTCGTACTGAAACTGCTGCCGCTGAACAAGCAGAAATTGATGTATTAAGTGAGTTTATGCCCGAACAAGCTAGCGCCGAGGAAATCACCACCTTGATTGAAGAAGTCCTAGCTCAGTTAAGCGCGGATGGTATTAGCGGGGGCGCTGCCATGGGCAAGGCGATGGGTATGATTAAACCCAAATTAGCCGGACGAGCGGATATGAGTATGGTTTCCAAGGTTTTACGAGAAAAGCTCAATCCTTAATCAGGACAGGCAAGCTCTAAAATAAACTCAGCTGAGAGTCCACAGCTTCTTTACTCAGGAATTGACTAATTCCAATTCCTGACAAGCGATAAAGCTGTGACTTTTCTTCTGGGCTTAGTTGCTCCAATAAATAATAAGCCTGTTGCAATATCTCTTCAGCTTCATGCAGCACATGCGACAAGGTAATTGAACGAGTCATCACTCTAAAATCAGCAGTTTTCAAACGTAAAGTTACACAATAACCAAACTGCCCCTTACGCTGAGCTGCCCCTGCTACTTTTTCAGCTAAGGGCGGCAGAGTATCAGCAATTTCTTCTATGGTTAGATCACGCATAAAGGTATTTTCTGCGGAAATTTGTTTGGGTTCTCGATTCGCTTTAACCGGCCGTCTATCAATCCCTTTTGAGAGCTGATAGAGTCGATAGCCATAACTACCAAAATGATGAGCTAATTCACCCAAACTAAATTTGGATAGATCCTCAACAGTGAATATCTTAAGCCGATGCATTTTAGCCAAAGTGACTCGCCCGACTCCGGGTATTTTTTGCACTGCTAATGGCATCAAAAACTCCATCATCTTCTGAGGAGAAACCACCTTAATTCCGTCAGGCTTATTCCAATCCGATGCAATTTTAGCTAAAAATTTATTGGGAGCTACGCCTGCGGATGCAGTCAAACCAGTCGTTTCAACAATTTCTTGACGAATTAACTGCGCAACTTCAGTAGCAATTGGAATCCCCAGTTTGTTGTTAGTCACATCCAGATAAGCCTCATCCAGTGATAAAGGCTCGATTAAGTCTGTATATTTTTTAAAAATTTGATGTACTTGTGCAGATACGGCCCGATACTTAGCAAAATCAGGAGCTAAATAAATAGCACCAGGACATAACTGCTTTGCCCTAGCGACAGACATAGCTGAATGCACTCCATACTCCCTGACCTCATAAGAGGCAGCGCAAACTACTGAACGAGCGCCTTCCCAAGCCACAACAACAGGGAGCCCCTTTAGATCAGGCCTATCCCGTAACTCAACCGATACATAAAATGCATCCATATCGATATGGATAATTTTAGGGATTGTCTTAGTCGAGCTCATCAATGAAATAAATAAAAATATACACTACAATAATAATTAAGATCTTAATCAGGCAGTTTTTGGAGCACAGCCCATGAGTAAAATTAAAAAACTTCTCTTTATTTTAGCAGCTACCGCATTTATAGCGGCATGTGCTCAGCATCCTGATGAATATCAAGGCCCTGCAGCACCAACCCCTGAGAATTTACCTCCCCCTACTAACCTTATGGTTGAGTAGTTATATTTTATGCAAGATTATTTAACAAGCACTTTTCATCGCCACATCAACTATAGCAATGGCGCCCAGATTGAAGAAATTGGTTTAGAGCTACTCTGCCATGTTGAAGGGACCCAAGTCTTTTTAGCCTTCATTAATGCAGACACAGACTACGAACTGATTCCACAGATACTACCTGAAGAACGCTTCGAGAGCGGCTCAGTTCATGTCAGTGAGCTCACACAAAGTACAGATATTAATGATGAGATTGTGACTATCTTGGACAATGCATCTGAGGGAGACAGCTTAATCTTCTTTTGTGAATCGAGCACTGTGATCGAAGAAGCGCTAAGTGCCCTCGCTTATAACAATAACTGATATTGCCTTGATCGTTTAATTCGTTCTATATTTAGCTGCTGCATGGGTCAATAAGCCCCATGCACTACTTCTAACAGTCAAATCATTTAACGAGACCAGCCCTTATACTCATTAATATAGTTATAAGCCGTGATAATTTGTTGAGTTTTTTCTTTGCCCATTTCAATTAAACCTTCTGGCAAATTCTGTCCCGCCAATTTATCCGGATGGTATTGATTGATCAGGCGACGATAAACACGCTTCAACTCGTCCTGCTTAACATCTTCTGTCACACCTAGGGTGGCTAATGATTCAGCTAGTTTTGATGAGCTGCCTCTATTCCATCCTTGTCCCCCAGAATCTGCATCACCATAAGATTGTCCCTGAGCACCTCGACCTCCGTAGCCAGCTCCCCGAGACCGCTGCCCTGAACCAGAATTTAATCCCTGTTCAAACTGAGAAACAAATTGCTCAAATAATTGAGACTGTGCACCTGTTAAAGGAAACAAATCACGAAGAATCGCTTTTTCAGAAAGAATAATTCGACCATCTAAAATAGCTGCTCCCAGACAGATATCAAAGAACATTCGTTGAAAATTTGGAAAAGCAATAAACTGCTTTTTGAGCTCTGATACTAATACCGGAATGGAGAAATTAGCCTCTTTACCCTGATTGAATCGCTTTCTTGCCTCAACTCGTAATGCCTCAGGCAAACGAAGTCTATCCATCACGCCATTAGCCAAGTCAATATCCTTTTCTCTAACAACACCCTTAGCCTTAGCGATACGTCCCAGACACAAAAAGAGACAAGCCACATAAAATGTAATGGGCGTAAAGACTTCATTGGGGAAAATTGCTGAACGAATGTGTCCCTTGCCAAAATCATAAGCAGAAGCACTTTTGTGCCCTCCTCTACCCCACTGGCTTTCTCCCCATGGCCTAGCACCAGTAGATGACCTCTGACGATTGCGATGCTTAATATAGCGCCATAGATAAGAAGTAACGATAGCGGCTATTAAACCGATAAAAAAACTATCGTAGATTTCTGCAAAATACAAAAAAACTAAAAAATAAACAATAAAGCGCATATGCGGCCAGCAACCCCGTAACAGAAAAAACCAAGAGCAAAGTGCTTTATATTTTACCTAAGTTTTAAAAACTTTAGACCTCGCCATCGCATTCTTTTTGGCTTAGACTCATTAATTGTCTTTATAATGTCATTAAAATACAGAACTGAATAATCTTTGGCTAATTCTTCTATAAAAGCAGAAGCATTAATTGAGGAGTATGCTAAATACACTTGTCGCCTTGCACGTGTTAAAGCCACATAGAACAAACGCCTTTCTTCTGCAAAATCAAAAGCCTCTGCTGCTGGTAAAAAGCTTTCAACTAACTGATCACTCTTTTTCTCAGATGGAAACCCGAACTCCCCTCTATTCATCTCTAACAGCAGTACATAGTCTGCCTCATTACCCTTAACACCGTGTACTGTTCCTTGCTGTAACTCCATCATTGGAAAACGATCTATCCACACACGCATCGCTCCCGGAGTCGGTAAAAAATGATGAAAACGAGACAGGATTAATACTGTCACTCGCTCCCGCCCACCTCCTTCAGAAAACTTTTCAACATCCTGCTGAATGAGCTCTAAAACAGAAGAAACCCAATCAGCATCAATCATTTGCTCTTGAGGACATAAAATAAGTGGATACTTATGCCCCTGATATCCTTGTAAATGCTTACGAGATTGCTGCGTATTTTGTAATACAAAACGACTAGACTCCCGACTTAGTACCTCACCAAACCTAAAAGTTTGACTAAGAGCATAACGGTGGACCTTACCAAAAAAAGTCTCAAACTCTGTGGTAAAACGAAGATCAGAACCCGCAAATCGATAAATTGCTTGCCAATCATCACCCACACAAAAAAGTCTAATACTGGGTTGTTGTTTTCGTATCGCCTGTATTAAAGCCGCACGATGCGATGAAATATCCTGAAACTCATCAATCATAATTTCAGCCCAAGGTACCTGATACTCACCTGAATGAACGTATTGTGTAGCTAAAGCAATCATTTTCTCAAAATCAATACTGCCGGTTGCAGCCAAGTGACGTTGATAGCTCAACCAAAGTGGCTCTAATAAGTCATTTAAAAGCTGACCATCCTCCTCCAGCAGTGGGTTCAAATCAGGCCAATACTCCTCGTACTTAAACAACGGTAGCCACTCGCAAAGCTTCTCAATTAAATACTCATAATGATGTGCTGAACGTCCCAGCCTAAGTGTGCGATAAGGTCTGCACTTGCGCTCAGTCGCTCTAAAACGTCTCTGTACCGACCGAAACAAGTCAAGGCTGTCCTCATAAAAGACCTCAGCTGTACTCGTCATAAACAATTCAAGGCATGTCGTCTGATACTGTTCGTGTATGGATAAATACCTGCATCTCTCCTCCTGTTGTTGAGCAGACAACGCATCTTCTGCTACCTCATAAACCTCCAGATAGATATCCTCTGATGGCAGATAAAACCCAGGACGATAAGATTTATAACGATGCCATTGATGCTGATATGCATAATGCGGCTGATAAAAATAATCGATATCTAACTGATAGAGTAAGTTAGCACAAATCAATTCAGCTTGATTACTTACATACTCATCATTTAGACTACGTAAATATGGCTCGGCACTACGAGCAATGGATGAAAAACTAAGCCATTTAAAATAGGCTGCTAAATAACTGGGTTCCTTTGCACATAGTTGAAAAAAACATTGCCGGATGAATTTTTCTAAAGCTACTGTCTCGCTTAATTCAGATAATTTGGGTGTGCGCCCTTGGACCTCCGACACAATATACAAACCCAGACTGTGAAAGGTACTCACCTGCACATCCTCACATAGCATCGGCAGCAAGTGATCAATCCGTTCACGCATCTCTGCTGCCGCCTTTCTGGCAAAGGCTAACATCAACACACTGCTCTGCTGAAAACATCCTGTCTGATATAAATAGGCCAATCGACCAATCAAGGTTCGAGTTTTACCCGTACCTGCCCCTGCCAATACCAAAGTAGACAATACCATGCTTGAGGCCGCAACGTATTGCTCCTCACTAAGCTCAGCAATGACTTCTTGGCTCCTAGCCAATGACATATTAGCTGAGTCAACTAAAGCTATTTGTAAACCTGCCAACTCACTCTACCTACGAAATAGATTAGTAAGAAATTACAGACTAACAGGATTCATTGAGCGCCTAGTTAACACTAGATAAATTTGTCCATCCTAAATAGCAAAAGCCTGTCAACTTATTATTGACAGGCTTTTAGGATAAACTCAGTTCCCCTAAGAGGGGCAATCTGAATGATACTTTACATACTACTTACTGTACAGTTCGAGATAAATCCTCAACTGGAGCACCTTGTGGAGCTACTGCCTCAACTGCTTCCTCTGCCGTAGGTGCAGGTAGAGAAGTAGTAGTCTCTGCTGCTTGCTGTACTACTTGACCATCAGGGCCAACAACAGTTGTTCTGCTTTCACCTGTGACAGTACCAACCGGCACCTCACGGACTGAGAGATTCTGCTGCGCAGCTTGCTCAGGAGTAACAGGAATTGCAGTTTCAGTAATACGTAAAGTAGGTTCTACGTACATATCTTGTGATTTAGCCCAGGCTGAGCGATGATCAGGACCCTCGTCTTGAGCTACAGCAACACCACTAATCATCAAACTTGATAATACTAAAAAAAGTGCTTTTTTCATTTAATAACTCCTTAATTTGGATAGGGATAAATTACTTCAGATGTTAACTTGATCTTAACAGTCATTAGTAGCATTATAGGAAACTAAATGTTACTCTACTTTGGCTGCCTAGTAGAACTCCTTTAAAAGGGTTATTCTTATTGTGCACCGCTTTTCCCTATGATTTCAGCAGAACAACTGATAAAATCCAATTGTTCTGATAAGAAAGAAAATACTCGGAGTTTACTCTTATGAAATTAAAGAAATTACTTTTACTCGCAATTCCTGTAATTTTATCTGCATGTGCCAGCAAAATCGATTTAAGCGATCACAACTCCTATGGTCTCAAGTGTTCTGATAATCCTACCACTGCACCAAATTGGGAAGTTTGTCAGACCAATGCCGACAGAGTTTGTTCACCACTAAAGGCGGTTAATATTCAACAACACGCACCAACTGGCTCAGGCTCAGTGGATGACGCCTACTTTATTACCTTTAAGTGTCAATAAACTAGCATATTACTGATTGTTGTGACTTTAATAAAGCGGTAATTTGTCTTTACGATTACCGCGTTATTATCGACTTTATCTTGTCTTCACCTCTGCAGCTAACCACTGAATAATTTGTTGCTGAATCTGCTGATTAGCGTCAGCAAAAGCAGTAATTACAGCATCATTAGACTCAGCTTGAAGTGGTGCACGAGCACTAAAGCTACGGGTCTTAATCAGTGCGTCTTTGTTACGCAAATTACTCAAACTAACATCCAGACTAATTACAACCTGACCTGGCTGTTCTGATAAATCCAGTTGAAAATCCTGTAAGTCGCTACGCAAAGAATGATCACCACTTGCAGTATCATCATTTATAACAGCACGATAAACTTCTGCACCTCGTAAAGCGCGAATCAAACTGTCTCTAAACACGACGGGCGCCGAGTCCTCCCAGCGAATACCATCCATAACGGCCAAACTATGCTCTGGTGTCACTGTCACTATACGATGAGTATTTAAATAGCTTCTGCTATAAGGAATCGCAACCCTCAAGATTTCATCAGGCACAATCACACTCTGAGCTTGTATCTGACGTTGAGGCAATTGATACACAGTCAGCTCAGGCCCCTTAGGTAAGATAGAACAAGCCGACAATAAAGCAGCTAAAGCACCCGTAGCAAGCAATCGAATAGTTGTCGTTTTTACCATGGTTTGTACTCCTCTAATTGCTCACCTTCTAAAATAAATCGTCCCGGACTCTCTGAAAAGTCTCTGAGTAAACTGTTAAATGTACTCATACCACGCTTAAACTCATTAAGCGCAGGACCAATCTGCTCCAAGCCATCTAGACCTGTGGCAATTCGACCTTGAGAATTATCGACCAGACTTTTGATATTTTCCGCCGCCGACTTGACCGACTCTAGGGCAACCACCATCGAATCAAGTGCTTTACTGCCCTGCTCATTAACTAGTTTATTAACACTAGAATTAAACTCTGCAAAAAGCTCTACCGCCGCATTAGCACTACTAAATAGCTGCTCAGCCTCACGAATAGTTGATTGAATACTATCAGTTTCTTCTGCTACAGAAGCGGTGATAGTCTCAATATTAGCTAAGATTTTACTAAAGCTCTCGATATTCTCATCACTAAGCAGTTGCTTAACTCTCACCAAGTTTTCACTAAAACTAGAAGCAAGACCCTCACCACTTGAAAACAACAACGACAAAGGAGATGGTGTTGCATAAATAATTGCCCTAGCATCGGGAGTCCCTGTTAATCGCTCAGTTTGCTTAGTACCACCTGATAATGCAATGATCGATTGACCAGTCACACCAACAATCGAAAGCATCGCCTTCACATCAGCTTGTATTTCAACACTTTCGTTAATTCTCACATAGGCATTAACAATATTAGGGTTGGACTGTAACTCAAGACGCTCAACCTCACCGATTTTTAAGCCGCTATATTCAACTGCACTACCATTAGATAATCCACTCACGCTTTCATTGAACTGGACAATAAAATACTGCCAATTATGAGTCGTAGTGAACTTACCTAGGACAAATACCGCTACGACAATCCCTATACTGATTGCAACGGTAAACAAACCTATTAAAACATGTCTAGCTTTTGGCTCCATACATTACCTTTAAAATACTATGTAGTGAGAGTATGTGAAGTATAAGCGGCACGACCCCGAGGGCCGTTAAAATACTCCTGAATCCAGGCATTATCCACTTTCTTAACTTCTTCAATTGGTGCAGATATCAACACCTTCTTGTCGGACAGTACTGCAATCTTATCGCATGCAGTATATAACGTGTCCATATCATGAGTAACCAAAAAGATAGTCAATCCCAACGCATCTCTAAGGGTCATGATTAACTCATCAAACTTGGCTGCACCTATAGGATCCAAACCAGCGGTTGGCTCGTCTAAAAACAAAATAGCCGGATCCAAGGCCAAAGAACGAGCAAGTGCAGCTCGCTTAATCATCCCCCCAGAAAGTTCTGAAGGATATCGATCCGCCGCAACCGCAGCAAGTCCAACTAAAAAAATCTTCATTAAGGCTAAATCCTCAGCCTCGGCTCTGGGCATCCCCAACTGCTCAATTAAAGGAAAAGCAATATTTTCTTTAACTGTAAGTGAAGAATAAAGGGCCCCTTGTTGGAACAAGACCCCCATCTGACGATCCACTTGTTCACGTTCTTTATCAGAGAGTAATGATAAAGTTTTTCCAAAAACCGTCACCTCCCCTGCAGCTGGCGTAAGCAGGCCAACTATCGAGCGCAACAAGACAGACTTACCAGTACCAGAACCGCCCACTACACCAAGAATATCGCCTTTATATACATCTAAGTCTAGCTGTTCATGGACAACATGGGAACCAAATTGATTTCGCAAACCACGAACCTTGATAACTACTTCACGTTCTTTATTTGCTTGAATTAAGGCTGCATCTACACTCATCATTACCAACCCATTTTCATAAAGAACATAGCCAACATTGCATCAATCAAGATGACTAAGAAAATACACTTAACGACACTACTCGTCGTCCGTTGACCAAGAGACTCGGCGCTACCCTCTACTCTGAAGCCCTCTAAACAACCCGTAGTGGCAATAACAAAGGCTAAAATAGGAGCCTTGGACATACCGACAAGAAAATGACGCAGTCCAACCTTGTCAATCAAGACTTCCATGAATAAAGTCGGTGAAATATTCAACATAAACACCGAGACACCCATGCCTCCCAAAATACCGGCGATTATTGCAATAAAGGTCAGTAATGGCAAACTAACCAGTAAGGCAGTCACTCTTGGTAATACTAAAATTTGTAAAGGATCAACACCACTAACCTTGAGAGCATCAATTTCTTCATTAAGGCGCATAGAACCTATATGTGCGGTAAAAGCACTGGCGGTCCGACCAGCTATCAAAATAGCCGCTAATATCACACCAAATTCACGCATAAAGGCAAAGCCTACCAAATGCACCGTAAAAATGGTCGCTCCAAATTGCTCTAAAACAGTTGCCCCTAAAAAAGCAATCACTGCACCAACTAAAAAATTCAATAAGAAAACAATAGGTACAGCTTTAAAACCACTGGAATCAATATGTGCAACCACTGAGGTAACACGCCATTTATTAGGCTGCAGCATGGTGAGAAACATGCTTTCAATCACAGTTCCTAGAAAAGCCAACCAACGTATAACCTCATGCTTAGCCTCAATAGTCTGTCGACCCAATTGAGCAAGCCAAAGAGAAATGGGGTTATATTTTTTTTCTGATTGTTGTTGCTCTTTGGCCTCTTCAAAACTTTGCAGCACAGCCAACAGTAAGCTACGAAAAGCCGTAGGCAAGGTATTGTCTTGCTCAAGCACCACTTTTAGACGCTCCTCTCCAATCATCTTGATTAATAGATGCGCGCCATTAGTGTCCATCTGTACAAGTCCGACAAAATCGATGGACTTAGAGATGGCAAGCTCCTGGTTTAAGCTTTTATTAATTTTTTTAAGTTCTTCAAAGTTGGCTAAAACCCAATTACCAGTTATTGATAAATTGTCTTGGGCTCTGCGCTGAAAGAAAGAGGAAGCTGTATTCAATCCTTAATTACCTAAAAGGTTTAATCAAATATATTAGATCAAAATCAATAATTAAATTAGCTTTTGAACATAAAGAATCATGATAATAACAATTTTTAACTATTGTATCTCACAAAAGCAAAAGCGTCTTAGTCATTAAAAACAACTAAGACGCTTAATTTTAAAACGTTATAAGACTTCTTGCTATGCTAATTACTCATTAGCTAAAGTCTTAGAGCCGTCAGTGTGCCACTGGAATACATCAAAGACGAACTCGGTCAAGTCACCCTGCTCAGTCCAGCTGATATCACCCAATACGGTAGAAACGCTATTATCATGTAACCAATCAGCTACTTTTTCTGCATCGGTTGATTCAGTTACTTCAATACCCTTAAGGATCGCCTGTGTAGCTGCATAAGCAGTTAACTGGAACGCGCCTGAAGGATTACGGCCTTTATCTTTGAAAGCCTGAACAATTTCGGCGTTTTCAGGAAGTGCAGAGTAATCAGAAGGTAAGGTAACTAACATACCCTCTACAGCCTCACCAGCGATAGCATTAACATCTGGGTTACCAACACCCTCTGGGCCCATAAACGGTGCAGTAAAGCCTAACTCTCTAGCCTGACGAAGCAACAGCCCCATCTCAGGGTGATAACCACCAAAGTAAACAAAGTCAACGTCGCTTGAACGCAAACTGGTTAAAATCGCTGAGTAATCAGACTCACCGGCATTAACCCCTTCAAACATAACAACATTAACCCCTGCCTTTTCTGCAACATCTCTTACTGATGCGGCAATCCCTTGACCATAAGACTGCTTATCATGTAATACCGCTAAGCGCTCAGGTTTAGCTACATTAATAATGTACTCGGCAGCTGCAGGACCTTGCTGGTCATCACGACCAATAGATCGGAAAATAAAGTGAAAATCCTTACCATCAGTAATCACTGGACCTGTACCTGAAGGTGTAATAGTCACCACACCATGCTCATCCAGAATACTAGCTGCTGCAACAGTAGCACCGGTACAAACAGGGCCAACCACAAAACTCACATCTTGGTTGATGATATTATTAGCAGCAATTGGGCCCTGCTTAGGTTCACATGCATCATCCACACGAACAATTTCAAAGGTATTACCATTAATACCACCAGCATCATTAACCGTCTCGATAGCTGTACTCATGCCCTCTAGAACCATGTCACCATACTGAGTCAATGGACCAGTAATTGGACCAATAAAGCCGATTTTCACTACATCGGCTTGAGCTGAAGTAGCTACACCAAATGATAAAGCTGCTGCTGTAAATAAAGCAGACAAACGGAAAGTTTTCTTCATGATAAGTAGTCCTCCTACAAATATACTTAAACTATCAAAGAATTTAAATCTCTTGTAGCATACCTGACTAAAGGGGACTATTACACTCAGTAATAACCATTAAAGACAAGGATTAAATCACTGGTTTTGACCAATTCTCAGTAAATTCTCTAAAATCTGGACGAACTTTTTGAGGTATGGCCATTCTAGGGGTACCGATAGTAAGAAAACCTAAAAAGCGATAATCTAAGGAGTCAAAACCTAAAGCCGCCTGAAACTCCTCAATATAAGTAGCAATTCCTGTGCTCCAAAAAGCACCATAGCCTAAAAAATGACATGCATTAAGGATTTGTGTCATCGCAGCACCAGTCGCCAAATACTGCTCTACCTCATCAATCTTCTCGGTAACTTGGTGATTAACCTGAGTGGCTACAGCGATGATTAAGGGTACTTCAAACAACCATGCTCTTGAAGAAGCTAGTTTCTCTTCAGTAAAAGGATTATCTGATGCCTGTCGCAGCTTGAAGGATAACTCAGCAAACTCTGCAACAGCCTCCTTGCCTCGAATAATTTTGAAACGCCAAGGACGGATTGCCCCATGATCTGGCGCCGTCATCGCTGCACTAAGAATCTTCTCCAGCTCCTCATCAGAAGGACCCGGTGCCTGAACTAACTTCATGGTGTTGCGCTTTAAAAGTAACTCAAGCGCTTCTGTCTTATTTGCCATAAAGAAATCTCCAAAAATAAAACTATTTAACTCTAAGAAGAGCTTTCATATCACGGACGGCTTTATCCCATCCGTCAAAAACAGCCTGAGCCACAATGGCATGCCCAATATTAAGCTCACTGAAACCACCTAGCTTCACTATCTCTTGCACATTAGTGTAGTGCAATCCATGGCCAGCATTAACTCTAAGACCCAAGCCTAAACCTGCTACCATGCCTTTACGAACTCGCTCTAGCTCTGCAGCAACTATTTGATCCTTGCTTGCTGCTAACTCACTATCATCAGGGATTTCAGTCGCTTGAGAGTAATTACCCGTATGAATCTCAATGACTGTAGCGCCAGTGCGGGACGCGGCTTCGATCTGTCGCTCTTCAGGATCAATGAAGAGTGAAACCCTAATACCAGCATCCTGTAGACGCTCAACCGCATGTTTGACCTCATCAAAACGGCCGGACACATCTAAGCCACCCTCAGTCGTTAGCTCCTCTACTCTCTCAGGAACCAGACACACATCATGTGGTTTGACATCTACTGCTATATCAAGCATTTCATCAGTAATAGCGCACTCTAAATTCATACGTGTTGTAAGCAAAGGACGCATTCTATATAAATCTGCATCTTGAATATGACGACGATCAAAACGCAAATGCAAGGTGATCGCATCAGCACCCGCTTGCTCAGCTAATAAGGCCGCACGAATCGGATCGGGATAGGCCACATTTCGCTGCTGGCGTAGAGTTGCCACATGATCGATATTTACACCTAAGTCCATTTTTACTCCAACAAATAATATAAAAATAAGAGAAAAGCCAAAAAGTAGAAAAGCCCAAGAAACAAGTTTATTCTTAGGCTTTTCTAGTATCTACATTTTACTCACGAAAATCAATAAATCGCTCAATTATAAATAAATCACTTAATTAATCGATTCCTCAGTTTCCGCCTGAGCTGCCTGCAGAGTATCTGTAGTTACTGTAGTTGCAGTCCAACCACCACCTAGCGCTTTATAAAGCTCTAGACGATTCTGTAAAGATTCCAGGCCAACTTGCAAGAAGTTTTGCTGGATATTAAATAAATTGATCTGGGCTTGCTGCACCTGTAAGAAACTATCAATACCTGCTTCATAACGTTGCTCAGAGAGGTTTAAGCTGTTATAGGCAGCCGATTGCTGCTCTCGTAATGCATCCAATTGTGCGCTATAACTTTGCTCTCCAGCGAGCGCATCAGACACTTCACGGAAAGCATCCTGAATCGTTTTCTCATATTCTAGTACTGCAATTTCCTTACGCACTTCGGCTAAATCCAAACTATTACGTAATGCACCTGCAGTGAAAATAGGTACAGTCAAACTCGGACTAAACGACCATGTCTCAGTTTGACGATCAAATAACCCACTGAACTGAGGACTAATGGTTCCAAACAAACCGGTCAAAGAAATCGTCGGGAAGAAAGCTGCACGCGCGGCACCAATTTGTGCATTCGCTGATTTTAGTCGATGCTCAGCAGCAATAATATCCGGACGTCTCACCAACAGAGTAGATGAAACTCCAGCTGGAATATCGCTGATCACGTTATCCGAACCAAAAGCCGTTGGAGCAGGCAACGTTGCTGGTTGAGGCTGTCCGATCAAGACATCAAGCGCATTAGAAGCTAACTGCACTTGACGATCGGCCGCCGCCAATGCTGCTTTTGCACCTTCTAATGTCGTACGTGCCTGATTTCTTTCGAGACCAGAAGCTACGCCCGCTTGGAAACGCCTTTCCACTAGATCATAGCTACGTTGATAAGCATCAATTGTACGACTCGCAAGATCCTGTGAGCTTTGTGCTGTACGCCAAGCAAAATACGTTGAACTGACTTGGGCGATCAAACCTAAGTGCATACTCTTACGAGCCTCATCAGTTGCCAAGTATTGCTCAAACGCGGCCTCACTTAAGCTACGCTTTCTGCCCCAGAAATCCAGTTCAAAAGCAGTTACCCCAAGACCTGCGGTATAGGTTCGACTAATACTGTCCTGACCTGGGCGCATATCACGAGGCAAGCGCTGTGCACTCTGTTCAGCATTAGCACCAATGTGTGGTAATAAATCACTACGCTGAATCCCATACAAGGCACGAGCTTCCTCAACACGCTGAATAGCAATCAACATGTCACGGTTATTTTCAAGCGCTAGGCCAATCAGGGCGCGAAGACGCGGCTCCTGAATCACCTCTTCCCAACCTAAGTCGGCACCACTTAGAAGTCCAGCTGGCAACTCCGAAGAGGAGCCTTTATACTCAGCAGGCACCGGCGCTTGCGGTTGTTCATACGTTGGATTCAGTGAGCAAGCTGCTAAGAGCAAGCTCAAACTGAGAATGGATAATTTTTTCACAAACTATTCCTCATCTTTTTTATTTTGAGCTTCAGGAGAATGAGCACTCTCAGCACCTTCAACCACAAACTCATTCTTGTCAGCATCAACATCAGTATAAGCTTCACTATAGATCATATCTTTTTGTTGACGCTTCTGTGCTTCAACCTCAAACTCTTCAACCTGCGCACCTAAAAGTTTAGGCTTAGTTTTAAAGAACTTCAAGACAACAGAGAAGAACACTGGCACAAAGAAAATTGAGAAAATAGTAGCGGCAATCATCCCACCAACCACACCAGTCCCCAAAGTACGCTGACCTGCAGCACCTGCACCACTAGCCAACATCAAGGGAGTCACACCCAAAATAAAGGCAAAAGAAGTCATCAAGATCGGACGCAAACGCAAACGAGCTGCACGTACTGTTGACTCAAATAACGGTTGACCGATAGCAACAGCATCTTTTGCGAACTCCACAATTAAAATAGCGTTTTTCGTTGCCAAACCAATGACCGTCACAATCCCTACTTGGAAGTAAATATCGTTGGATAGATTAAAGATATAGGCGAAGGCCACTGAACCCAGCACACCTAACGGTACAATAAGCACGGCGGAAAGTGGAATAGACCAACTTTCATACAGAGCAGCCAATACGAGGAAGACAACAAAAAGTGACAAGATCATCAGGACAGGTGCCTGGTTGCCTGCTTGTACTTCCTGATAGGATAAACCAGTCCACTCAAAACCAATATCTGCCGATAAGTTATCACGAATCAAACGCTCAATCTCGGCCATTGCTTCACCGTTAGCCACACCAGGCGCTGCTGCACCGTTAATATTAACAGCGTAATAACTGTTATAACGTTGTACCAAACTCTGAGCTAAACTCCATCGGATATCCATAAAGTTAGAGAGCTCTACTAACTCACCACCTATGTTGCGAACCTTAAGGTTCAACATATCCTCAGGTGAACGACGATGATGATTCTCAGCTTGCACCCAAATATCCTGCATGCGGCCTAAGTTAGGAAACTTGCCTAAATAACTACCACCTGTCGCAGTCGAAAGAACCTGAGCTAAATCCGCAAAATTAACACCATAGGTCATTGCTTTTGCACGATCTACCTTAATCTCAAGGGCTGGACCAGCACCTAAACTGGCAATACGAACATCACTTAATTTAGGATTCTCATTGGCAAGAGCTACTAGCTGATCTGCCTGAGCACGCAATTCATTAACACCTAAGGTGCCGCGGTCCTGTAAGTACATATCAAAACCAGAGGCATTACCCAATGATGGGATCGGTGGTGGAATCACACTAAACATTGTGGCATCAGGTACACCGAAGAGCAATGCTCCGGTCGCCCTAGCTGAAATATCCTGAGCGGTAGTGGTACGCTCATTAAAATCTTTTAATGGTGAGAAAATAATACCTGCATTAATACCAGTACCGTTAAAGCTAAAGCCACGAATACTGACGACATGCTCAACTGCATCTTCTTGCGATAAGAAAGCACGAGCCTCGTCAAGCACAGCCTCAGTTCGTTCTGCAGAAACTCCAGACGCTAGTTCAACGTTAGTAATTACGACCCCTTGGTCCTCATCCGGTAAGAAGGAACCCGGCATCCGTACAAAGAACCATAGCGCACCAATAGCAAGTGCTAGATAAATAAGCATCATACGTCCGCCGCGCTTAACCATGCCAGCTACTGAGCCAGTGTAACTTTCAGTCAAACGATCAAAGTTACGGTTAAACCAGCCGAAGAAGCCTTTACGATCGTGAGAGTCTACTGTGATCGGCTTCAAGAAAGTAGCACATAATGCCGGTGTAAACGTCAATGCAAAAAAGCCAGAAAACGCAATAGAAACCGCCATCGTCACGGCAAACTGACGATAAATAATACCTGAAGAGCCGCTCATAAAGGCTAATGGTAAAAACACGGTCACTAGTACTAAGGTAATACCGACAATCGCGCCGCCAATTTGAGGCATCGCCTTAATCGTAGCTTGTAAAGGCGGTATTTTCTCTTCCATCATGATCCGTTCGACGTTTTCCACGACCACAATCGCATCATCCACCAAAATACCAATGGACAATACCATCGCAAACAGTGTCATGGTATTAATCGAAAAGCCCATGGCCCAAAGTACAGCTAAGGTTCCGAGCAAAGCAATCGGCACCACCATGGCTGGAATAACCGTATAACGGAAATTCTGCAAGAAAATAAACATCACGATAAAGACCAGAATAATAGCCTCTATCAAAGTATGGAACACCTTTTGAATTGACTGATCCACATAAGGTGTGGTGTCGTAAGGAATGCTATAACTAATACCGTCTGGGAAATACTGTGACAGCTCTTCCATCTCGGCTTTGACTAACTCAGCAGTTGCAAGCGCATTGGCACCCGATGACAAGTTGATAGCAAAAGTAGCAACAGGCTTGCCGTTCAGCTTACCACTGAAGTTATAGCTACTCGAACCAATTTCAATTCGAGCCACATCACGCAGACGAACCATTGATCCGTCAGGATTCGCTCGTAAAACAACGTTATTAAACTCTTCTACGCTCGTCAACTCACCATTAGCAGAAGTAATAGCGGTTGTAGTCAAGCCTTCAGCTGTCGGCGGCGCACCTAAAATACCGGCAGGAATCAGAACGTTTTGAGACCTTAAAGCCTGGTTCACATCCATCATCGTCATGTCATAGCCGGTCAACTTATTAGGATCAACCCAAATACGCATTGCACGTGGTGCGGCGAATAACTGGAAGTTACCCACCCCATCAAGACGAGAAATATTATTTTGAACGTTACGGGTAATATAGTCAGCGACACTGGCATCATCCACATTCGGATTATCCGAAGTCATCGAGACAATCATCAGGAAGTTAGTCAGACCCTTCGAGTAACGTATCCCCTGCTCTAGTACTGCTTGAGGCAAGGAGGATTCAATATTAGAGACACGGTTTTGCACATCAACCTGGGCCATATCATGATCAGTTCCAGGCTCAAATGTAACAACCACTTCCGCTCTACCACCCGCATCCGCTGTAGATGAGTAATAAAGCAGGCCGTCAGCACCATTGAGCTCATCCTCAATCAAACTAATGACCGAACGAGAAACCTCTTCTGCTGAAGCCCCAGGGTAGGTAGCACTAATAGTAATTGCTGGCGGTGCAACGTCTGGATACTGCTCTACCGACATATTGGGAAGGGCCAATAGTCCGAAGAAAGAGATCAGAATCGCCAGCACCCAAGCAAAAACTGGGCGATGAATAAAGAAATTAGACATTAATCAAACTCCTACTGCTCAGCAGTGGGCGCTTCAGCCTCACCAGCTTGCGTCGGCTCTGCTGTTGAATTTTCTGGCTGCTCAGCATCTTTAGCGCGATTAAACTCTTGAGGATTAACTGGTTGACCCGCACGAATCTTAGTAAAGCCCTCGACAATCACTTTATCTCCGACAGATATACCACTTAATACTTGCGTGCGTCCCTCAAACTGCTGGCCTAACTCTACATAGGCATCACGGACAATATTTTCCGCATCAACAATCATCAATTTATTAGAGCCCTCGGCTGTACGCTGAATCGCTTGATTAGGTACAAAAATCGCATCATCAACAGCTGCACGTGCTAGACGCACCTGCACATACATACCTGGCAACAAATAATGATTTTCATTAGGGAAAGTAGCTCGTAGCTGAACCTCGCCAGTGCTAGGATTTACCGTTACACCAGTAAATAGAAGCTCACCCTTTTCTGGGTAAAGCGTACCATCTTCTAGCATCAACTCAACTTCGGTAGCGCCACCAGGCAGTGTCTTAAGATTACCAGCGGCTAATTCACGACGCAATTGAGCTAACTCACCGACTGTCTGGTTAAAGTCAGCATAAACAGTGTCTAACTGCTGAACTAATGCTAGCGCAGTACCACTAACCTCACTCACCAGAGCGCCCTCGGTTACCATGGCACGTCCAACTATCCCGTCAATTGGTGAAACCACATCGGTATAGCCCAACTGAATTTCGGCATTTTCCAAAGCGGCTTTAGCCTGTTCAATTGACGCATTAGCCATGCCTGCTTGTGCAACGGCGTCATCATATTCTTGACGACTAATTGCAGAGGAATTAACCAGACCACGATAACGTCTAGCTAATGCATTAGCACTTTGTGCAGTTGCTTCTGCTTGTTTTAAAGCTGCTGCAGCTTGATTGTAAGCAGCTTGATAGGGTTTCGGGTCAATTTTGAATAATAATTGCCCCTCTTCGACTCGACTACCTTGCTCGAATTCAATTGATTCAATGTTACCGGTAACTCGCGCTAAAACAAGCGCATCATCTAGCGCATTAATGCGGCCAGGTAATGTACTAAAAAGCTTTGTCGACTCTTCTTGGGCTTCGATCACACTAACCGCCATAGGAGGAGGCCCCTGCTGCTCTTCGGCCTCTTGCGTGCAAGCACTTAAGGTCAATAAAGCAGCGACCCCTAATGACACCATTAGGCCACGCGTGGCATGTTGATTTTTTTTCATGGATAACCTATTTAGTATCTGTACCCCATCAACCAAGCGGATGAGAAGATAAATTAAAAAACGACAAGTGATGACAATAACGATTGAACAACTACAAAACGGCGATAAAAAACCAAGTCTTATCGCCTTGCAGCTCATGTCATCCACAATAACCTATTTCATATCTCTTTACTCAAAAAAATTACGCTTAAAGCACATTTTTTTAGCAAAAGAACTGAATATTATATAGCAAATCTCACTGCCTAGGCAATCAATTCCTATTTTTATTTAAGTGTATTATTTATTAAACATAATAAATGTGTACAACAATTCGGCTTAACGCCCTAATCTAGCAATAAGGCATCGTCCTCTATTTCTTCGCCACGTACTTTTTCAAACATATGCAATAAATCACTGACGGTCATTTGAGCACGTTCTTCGCCACTAACATCAAGTACCACTTGCCCCTGATGCAGCATCACAGTTCGTTGACCATGCTCTAGCGCCTGCTTCATGCTGTGCGTAACCATCATCGTTGTTAATCGTTGTTCTTCAACAATTTTCTCTGTCAACTCTAAAATAAAACTGGCAATACGTGGATCAAGTGCGGCAGTATGCTCATCAAGAAGTAAAATCTTGCTCGGCTGTAAAGTAGCCATCAACAAACTAACGGCCTGTCTCTGTCCCCCAGACAATAAACCAATACGGTCGCTAAGACGTCGCTCAAGTCCCAAGCCCAATACTGACAGGCGCTCTTTGAAGAACTCGCGCATCTCCGACTTGATAGCAGCTCTTAAGCCACGCTTATGACCACGACTATAGGCAAGGGCCAAATTCTCTTCGATACTTAAATCTTCGCACGTACCAGCCATTGGGTCTTGAAACACGCGCGCCACATCTCCTGCTCGCCCCCAAACCGGCACACGAGTGACATCTTTGCCATCAATCAGAATTTGCCCTCGATCAACTTTAGCCTCACCTGCTACAGCATTTAAGAAGGTACTTTTGCCAGCACCATTAGAGCCAATCACGGAGACAAACTGTCCCTCGTCAATTGTTAGTGAGGCACCGCGCAAAGCCTTAGTTTCAATAGGCGTATTATGGTTAAACGTAATATGAATATCTTTAACTTCTAGCATCGCTTTCTCACTTCTTAATTAGCTTTTTAAGCTTAGGTAAAATCAGAGCAATGGTTACCAAGAGCGCAGTTACTAAATTCAAATCTTGTGCTTGCAGACCAATAAAATCACTATTTAAAGCCAAAGCAATAAAGAAGCGATAAATAATGGCCCCAAAAATAACTGATAGTAAAATTAACACAAAGCGGCGCGCATGAATGATGCTCTGCCCTAAAATCACCGCTGCTAGACCAATGACGATCGTACCAATACCCATTGAAATATCAGCACCACCCTGAGATTGCGCAAACAAAGCACCGCCTAAAGCGACCATCCCGTTTGACAAGGCCATTCCACCGATCACAGAGCGATCAGTGGTCACTCCCTGAGCTCGTGCCATGCGTAAATTTGCTCCGGTAGCGCGCATGGCCAGACCTGAACGTGTTGAAAAATAAAGATTAGACAGTATCCACACCAGTAACACGATGACCGCTAGCATGACCGGTCGCCATATATGATCACCAAAAGCAGCTGGCTGGGTCACTGTAAAGACAGTATCATTAAAAATCAGGGGGATATTAGGACCACCCATAATACGCAGATTAATAGAATACAAGGCCGTCATCATTAAAATACTGGCCAGCAAATCCATAATTCCTAGCTTAGTATTTAGCCAACCTGTAACTGAACCGGCAAAAGCACCAGCTAGCGCAGCGCAGAGAGACGCTAAAAAAGGATCATGCCCCTGACTAATCATCAGTGCCGCAACGGCACCTCCTGTAGCAAAGGTACCATCAACGGTCAAATCCGGAAAACGAAGAATTCTAAATGAAATAAAAACGCCCAGAGCGACAAGACTATAAATAAATCCTAGCTCTAGTGCGCCTAAAGAGGCTAAAAAGGACATGAATTAAGGCTACTCTAAAGTCACAATAAATAATAAACGCCAAGTTGATAAGCTAGGACTACACCCAAACTACTCAACTTAGCGTTTAAATTATAACCAGTTGTAAATTACTCGATCACTTTTTCGGCTGAGTTGAGTAATTCCTCACTAAACTCAACACCGATCTGATCCGCTATTTTTTTATTTAAATGAGTTGCCAGTTCATTAGAGGTTTCCCAGCTAATATCACCGGCTTGCTCGCCATTAAGAATACGTGCAACCATATGTCCCGCCTGAACACCTAACTGCTTGTAATTTACCCCTAAAGCAGCGATCGCACCACGCGAAACACTATCCGTATCAGACGCAATTAAGGGCAGCTTGGAATCTAAAGACACTTTAGTGAGGGACTCATAGGTAGCGATCACATTATTATCAGTAGTAGAAAAAATCATATCTGACTTACCGACTAAACTGCGGGCAGCTGAGCTAACATCCACTGTGCGAGGTGCAGCAGCTTCTACCAATGTCAAATCATGCTGAGGTAGCAACTCTTTTAATTGATCCACGACAATTTTGGAGTTAACCTCACCTGGGTTATAAACCAAGCCTACTCGCTTTACCTCAGGCAAGGTCTCTTTAATAAGACCAATAGATGCCTCCAATGGCAGCTCATCTGACATACCGGTGACATTAGTACCAGAAGGCCCACGATCTCTTACTAACTGAGCTGCCACTGGATCTGTAACCGCACCAAACACGACGGGGATAGTTTTAGTCGCTGCTACCACCGCCTGTGCTGACGGAGTACCAATGGCCACTATCACATCAGGAGCGTCGCCCACATACTGTCGTGCAATCTGTGCCGCAGTACCAGTATTACCCTGTGCAGTCTGATACTTGACTCGTAAATTTTCGCCTTCTTTGAAGCCCTCATCAGATAATGCCTCGACTACACCCTCTTTAAAAGCATCCAATGCAGGATGCTCGACAATTGATGTGATAGCGACATACTTGCTCTCGGCCATCACCATAGTTGGACTTAATGCGCCAAGCCCTAGGGTAAGACCAAAAGCCAAACCCAAATACTTTTTCTTAAAACTACCCATCAACTCATCTCCTCTTGTGAGAGTAAAACAAAAACACTAGATAATAATTTTATTATTTTGGACAATAAATTGATTATCTTGTTCTTTTAATAAGATATCCAAAAAATCTTGAGCTGGTATATTCATATCCGCTTGCACCTGTTGTGCACGAGCTCCCAGCTCATTAACCGTAAACTCCAAGGGCTCATCCCCCTTAAAAGCAATAACAATACGATTACCATCTTCAGTCTCGGGAAATAGGATGACACGATTATCAAAAGCAACGCGGATATTAGCAAGATTCTTGGCAAAACTATGATGGTGCCCAAAAAGATTAAAAGTAGCAATACCGTCTTTCCCTAAGACATTAGCACAACCCTTGTAAAACTTTCTCGAACTACAAACTGGCCCTTCAGCCGTATAGTCATAGAGGTCTACCATCAATACGGCGTATTTTCCCTGAACCTCCGTTTCGTGCACCCACTTTTCAGCATTGGCCTGAACAATCTGGCTACGGTCATTTTCTTCAACATAAAAATGGTCCTCAACGCACATCACGACCAACTCGTTCCACTCAACCGCAGTAATTTGGGCATTCGTATTTTTCTGCAAAAAACGATAATGTGAACCTGCACCAAGCCCCAACAACGCGATCGACTCATGAGTAGTGATGGCTTTAAAAAGCAACCAAGCACACATCTGCTGAGTATATTTAAAAACTAAGGAGTCAGGCTCCGACAAAGACATCGCTCCTTGAGCCCAAGGACTATCGAAATACAAATAGCGTACCTCGCCATCCTCAGCCAAGATAGGTGAGTCAAATTCAGGGTGTGGTGCGTGTTTCATCATATACTTTATAAACTTAAACAATTATCCTCTGACATTGGGATTAAAAATTACAATTTTATTGTGCTCTATATTAGTGAATATGAAAGGGAATTTGCGTCACTTCACAGCCAAAGAGCAAAATACTTCCTCGGATTGTTAAGATATAGGACCTACAAATTTATTTTTTATAAAACTATGATCGCCACCTGGAATGTCAATTCTCTAAAAATACGTTTACCCCAAGTTATTGATTGGTTAAAAGAAAACCCGGTCGATTTTTTATGTTTACAAGAATTAAAACAAGATAATGAATTCTTTGATCTAGCTGCTTTTGAAGAAATTGGTTACACCGCTTGCTGGAGTGGTCAAAAGACTTATAACGGCGTCGCAACCATTAGTCGCACTGAGGCGAAAGACGTCATTCGCAACAACCCCTTATTTGAAGACCACCAACAGCGCTTAATTGCGGCCACCTATGATTCTGAACAAGGCCCTATTCGCGTTATTAACGTTTATTGCCCCAATGGTAGTGCTGTTGGTAGTGACAAATACGACTACAAGCTTGCCTGGTACAAGGAGCTTACGAACTTCCTTAAAGGCGAGATGGAGAAACATCAGCACATCATCCTTACCGGCGATTTTAATATCGCTCCCGAAGATCGTGACGTTCACGAAGGCTACAAGGGCGACATCCTGATTTCTCCGCCTGAGCGTGCAGCGCTTCAAGAACTATTGGATTTAGGCTTGCACGACGCCTTCAGACTGTTTGAGCAAGAAGAAAAGAGCTTTTCTTGGTGGGACTATCGCATGATGGGCTTCAGACGCAATGCTGGTCTACGCATTGATCATATTTTAATCACTGACTCATTAAAGCAGCTTTGTGAGGCTTGCTGGGTTGACAAGGAACCACGTCGATTAGAAAGACCATCTGATCATGCCCCTGTAGTAGCTGATATCAAATGGAATTTACTAAAGTAATACGCTCAAAAAAAGACTTCGAGCCTTATTAAGGGCGACACTGGGCATATTGCGCACCATAGCGCTCACTTCGAGCCTGAACTGCGCTAGCAACGCGCAATAGCCAGCCCTTATTACGATAGGTGCCACGACTGTAGCCACCCCACCCCTCGTGATAGTTTAGATAAAGATTGTAAGCATCCCACTTAGAAACGCCATTAAGACGCTGTGATTTATCCGAATACCAACCTACAAAGTCCAGTGCATCAGACATATTAGAGCGACTAGCGAAGGAACTATTTTCGCGTTTATAATCGCTCCAAACCTCATCTTTAGCCTGCGGATAGCCATAAGCAGAGCTTGCCCTACCTCTTGGTATCACACCTAAGAACCACCTTCTAGGGGGCTGAGCATCATGCTTAAACCCTGACTCATGATAAATAATCGCCATCAAAATTTGTGGTGGAACTCGCCATTTCTCTTGACTTTTTAAAGCCGCTCGGTGCCAGTCCGGTTTTTC
Organism: Alcaligenaceae bacterium; assembly: GCA_012518515.1. Lineage (GTDB taxonomy): Bacteria > Pseudomonadota > Gammaproteobacteria > Burkholderiales > Burkholderiaceae_B > Oligella. Next base: position 4,086 of record JAAYRZ010000001.1, on the reverse strand, counting down.
CTCAAAAATAGCGCAAATATTTTCAGGCTGAGATGGTGGCGTCCGATTAGAGGCGCAGGCTGACAATAAGATACCTATTCCAACCACGCTAATAAGCTTAAGTGACAATTTTTTACTCGTTAAACTCAACGCCTTTCCCAACATAGCTAAAATCCAATTACCAAAACATCCGTACTACTTATTTACAGAACTAAGTGTAGCCATATTAGTCAAACTCACCAAGTCCGGGTTTTTAATTAGAGATAATTTAGTCAAATGACCAGACTCCAGTTAGCATATATAATAAGCTATTCCATACTCGCCAATCTCTAGGAGATGCAATGTCTACAGCAAAAGCCAATCTTAGCTTTTTTGTTGTGTTACTGGTTTTCGTAACCATTGGCTTTATTGCCACCATCATGCCGTGGTTCGGGTCAGTATTCTGGGCGGTGATTTTTACCGTTATTTTCTGGCCTTTACATAACCGCGTTCTGCGAATGATGCCCAGATTTCGTAATCTGGCCGCATTGATTACGTTAATTTTATGGATATTTCTTGCGCTAATTCCGCTCCTCTTAATCACCGGTGCCTTGATTAGAGAAATTAATGCGTTCTATGAGTTAGTTCGAGACGGTCAGTTTAATATCGCTGTTTATTCCAATGTGATTATCGATAAAATGCCTGACTGGGTACATAACGCACTTGGTTACTTTGAAATTACTGATTTGGCTGATATCCAAGCTAAGGTACAGGCATCCCTTGCCAACCTAAGTCGCACAGCGGCTAATCAGGCTGTAGCACTTGGACAGAATACACTATGGTTCTTTGCGGCACTGGGCGTGATGCTCTATGCCATGTTTTTCTTTTTTCGTGACGGTCTTAAACTCATCGAAAGAATTAAGTACACCATTCCTTTAACTAATGAGTACCGTAACACCTTATTTGAACGTTTTACTACAGTCATCAAGGCAACGGTTAAAGGCAATATCCTAGTCGCTATGGTTCAGGGTACCTTAGGTGGTATGATTTTTGCCTTTTTAAGTGTTCAAGGTGCTGTGCTTTGGGGTGTCGTCATGGCTTTCTTGTCACTCCTACCAGCCGTAGGCGCTGCCCTTATCTGGTTCCCGGTTGCAGTTTACTTCTTAGCCACAGGTGCCATTTTCAAAGGTGTGATTCTTACTCTTTTCGGCGTATTTGTAATTGGCCTTACTGATAATGTCCTGCGTCCTATCCTCGTCGGAAAATCAACTAAACTACCTGACTGGCTCATTTTGATATCCACATTAGGCGGTTTAAGTGTCTTCGGGATTAATGGCTTTGTAATCGGCCCACTACTAGCTGCTTTGTTTATCGTCTGCTGGCAGTTATTTGCTGAAACTATGGTCGAGCATGATGCAGCCATGATAAGACTCAAAAAATCAGAGACTCTGGAAAAACTTAAAAGGCCCACTCCACCTAGAAATTAAGTATCTATATGGTTTTTTTGCGACATAATGTGGAAAATACAATTTTTTCATACTAAAGCAACAATAGCTCTTGACCTTTAGGCAATTTAAAGTTAATATTCTATGCTTAGTTAGTCACTCCTTAGATGAAATATCAACTGATATGTAACTAACTAAGCACTTAAGTGCAATACTTAAGTTTTAAAGTTTATAGTGCGAGCGTGGCGGAATTGGTAGACGCACTGGATTTAGGTTCCAGCGCCGTGAGGTGTGAGAGTTCAAGTCTCTCCGCTCGCACCACAAAACTCTTATATTTCTTATGTCATTTGGTAATTTATTCCTCTATCAAGTGAATCCATCAAATTCAAATCAAGTGCAGTCCCACGATTATATTAATCGTCATCATGGTATTTATTTTTCTAATTGCTTAGTTAGAATCTACTATTTTTTTGCTTTCTAGCTTAAAAAGACTCTATCCGCCAAAAACAATACTCTCCCGAAACCATCAGTCCTTGTCATTAATGCTAAAATGCTAAGCTTTCAGCTTGCCACTGTTAAGCTATCATTCAGATAACGACTAATCTTTGGGAGTAACTTTTATAATGGCCATCAAAAGCTATAAAGAACTTAAAACTGTACGTGATTTAATTCGCTATGCCGTCTCTTGCTTTAATCAGGCTGATCTTAGTTTTGGTCATGGCAATGACAATGCATGGGACGAAGCCGTTCATTTGGTTTTAGAGCGATTGCATTTGCCCCTAGATCAGTTAGACCCATATATTGATGCACGCTTACTCGAAGATGAAAGAAATTTAGTGCTAGATTTAATCCACCAACGAGTCGCCACCCGAATGCCCTTAGCACATTTAACAGGTAACGCTTGGCTAGAAGGCTACCGTTTTCTGAGCGACAAGCGAGTTTTTGTACCTCGCTCCCCCATTGCCAAACTAATTAATCAAGAACATCTACACCCTTGGGTACAAGACAACACAGCACCAATGACGATGCTCAACATGTGCTCTGGTTCTGGAAGTTTGGCTGTTTTAATGGCGATGGCTTTTCCTAACAGTGAAATTGACGCAGTTGATTTCTCAGAATATGCTGTTTTATTAACGCAACGCAATGTTGCCATGTATAAACTTGAAGAAAGAATTCAGACAATCGAAAGTGATTTATTTAAAAATCTGAATTCTAGCCGAAAATACGATGTAATCATCAGCAATCCGCCCTATCTAAGCACACAAAGAATGAGGACTTTACCAGATGAGTATCGGCACGAACCGATTGTCGCACTGCATGGTGGTGAAGACGGCATGGATACGATCAGGAAGTTGTTAAAGCAAGCACCTAAATTCTTAAAAAACAAAGGCTTCATTATTCTTGAAATCGGTTTTAATAAAAATAGTTTCGAGAAGGCGTTCCCTGGGCTAGAAGCTATTTTCCTAGAAAATGAATTCGACTCATCAACCATTCTTTTATTGACTAAAGAACAATTAATTAATTTTAAGGACTCTGCTAAGCAATGATAAAAGCCCAAGGCTTAACCCTTCGTCGAGGCACTAAAGTACTGCTGGATGAGGCTGAATTTACTATTAATCCAGGAGAACGGGTCGGTATCGTCGGTAAAAATGGCGCTGGAAAGTCCACACTTTTTGCATTAATCCTAGGTGATATGGAACAAGATGCGGGTACGCTTGAAATTCCAAAAAGCTGGGAAATCGCCGCTGTCAGCCAAACAGTTTACGGACAAGAAAAAACTGCCAGAGATTTTGTCATTGACGGTGACACGAAACTACGTGCATTACAAAAAGAACGCGCTGAGGTTTCAGAAGAAGACGGAATAAAAATAGCTGAACTTGAGGCTGCACTAACTGATGCAGGCCATTGGTCCGCTGAGTCTCGTGCCGAACAATTACTAGCCGGCCTAGGCTTTACCCCAGAAACATGGGGGAAAACCGTGAGTGAGTTCTCTGGAGGTTGGCAAGTTCGCCTTTCAATTGCCCGCGCCTTAATGAAACCCTCAGATCTACTGCTCCTGGATGAACCAACAAACCACCTTGACCTTGATGCCATGGTGTGGTTAGAGCGATGGCTCAGCTCCTATCAAGGCACTGTATTACTTATCTCACATGACACTGAGTTTTTAAACAATGTTGCCCAGATCATTTTACATTTTGAACAACAAAAGCTCGCACGCTATCGTGGAAATTATGAGTCCTTCGTAGAGCAACAAGCAGAACGCCTTGCTCAACACGAACATGCCTATGAAAAGCAACAAAAAGAAATTCAGCATATGCAATCTTTTGTTGAGCGCTTTAGGGCTAAAGCAACCAAGGCAAAACAGGCACAAAGTCGAGTAAAAGCACTGAATCGCATGCAAAAGCTTGCACCCTTGCAAATTGCCTCGGGAATTAGCTTCAGCCTACCCCAGCCAGAGCAAATGCCGGATCCGCTCATCATCATTGATAAAGTAGATCTAGGCTACGATACAGAGCATCCTATTTTAAAAAATGTCAGCATGATGATTCGTGGTGGTGCACGTATCGGAATATTAGGTGTCAACGGTGCTGGTAAGTCAACTTTTATTAAATCCTTAGTAGGAGAACTAGAACCACTCAAGGGGGAGATTAAAACCTCTAAAGGTGTCAATATCGCTTATTTT
>JAAYRZ010000026.1 GCA_012518515.1 Alcaligenaceae bacterium | reverse complement strand
CATCTCAGTTTGTACACCTGGTTGGAATAGAGCAGCTTTAGTATACGCACTTACATCATGAGTCGTTTCAAAAACTCCAAAAGCTCCCGATCCCTTAGCGTGAGGTAAACGCTCAACCACTTTCTCTCGGTTAAAACGAGCTAAGGTATCTACCAAATGGTGATCATGCAATACGATTGGACCATTTGCACCTACGGTTAAAGAATTACGGTCACTACTAGCGGGTGAACCGTTAATGTGAGTGGCTTGACCTAACTTTTTATCAGATTGATTAGACATAAATGGCTCCTTAATTTATGTTTAAGGTTAAAAAGAATAGGTCATAAATCATTGCATGACCTACTCTTACATAATACAAGTTGGCTATAGATTAATCCAATTCTATTTATTTCTGAGACTGATTAACAAAACCTATTAACCCAAAACTATAGGTAGAAAAAAACTATTAACACCTAAGAAGCACGAACCTGCTCAATCAATTCATCTATCCACTGCAGGCAAAGCGCCAACTCCTCTTGAGTAATACTTAGGGCTGGCATAAAGCGCAAAAGATTATTACGTGGTGCATTAAGTAATAAACCTTCAGGTGCTCTTTGTCTAGCTGCTTCAACAATTGCCGGCGCATCATCACGGTCAAGAATTAAAGCACGTAATAAACCTTCACCGCGCTCACCCTTAAAGCCCCACTTATCGGATAGCTCAGTAAGTCCCGCAGCAAGTTGCTCTGCGCGCTGATTAACACTATCCATAAAACCGTCAGCAGCTAAAGTATCAAAAACCGCCACCCCTACTGCAGTAATTAACGGGTTACCGTTATAAGTACCACCCTGATCACCGTACTCAAATACAGAAACTGACTCTTTAGCTAATAAAGCAGATAAAGGCACACCACCACCAATACCTTTACCCAAGGTCATAATATCAGGCTCAATCTCAGAGAGCTGATAAGCAAACATACTGCCACATCGCCCCATACCGGTTTGTACCTCATCAACAATTAGTAAGATACCTTTTTCTGTGGTCAGCTGACGCAGTTGCTGCATAAATTCCTTAGTGGCGGGAATCACTCCCCCCTCACCTTGTACTGGCTCCAGCATCACTGCAACGGTATCATCATCTATTAGAGCTGCCACCGAGTCAATGTTGTTATATTCAGCCTTAGGGAACCCATCTACCTGTGGAGCAAACATAGTATCCCATCCTGCTTTACCGGATAATGACATCGTTGCCAAAGTACGACCATGAAAGGCATGGTCAAAACTGATAATCTTATTAGCACCGTTACGGTTTTTCTGGCCCCACTTACGCGCTAATTTAATAGCTCCTTCATTGGCTTCGGCACCACTATTAGCAAAAAACACTTGATCAAAGCATGATGCCTCACAAAGGCGTTTAGCTAAATCAATCGCTGGTTGATTATAAAAAGCCGGTGAAGGATTGATTAATGTTTGACTTTGCTGACGAAGCGCTTCAACAATTGGTGCCGGATTATGACCCAAACAGTTGACTGCCCATCCTTGTAACATATCCAAGTAGCGTTTACCGTTTTGATCCTCTAACCAAGAACCCTCACCCTTTACAAAAATCAATTCTGGACGAGATGTAATGTCCATTAAAAACTTGGTATCCGATAAACTCATAACTAACCCTTAAATCCTTGATTAAACTTAATTGTATATATTACTTTTGATAGCTTATTATGCCTTTAATAAATAGGCAGTTTGTAGTTTTTAAGCCTTTTTTGCAAGAGAAAATAGGAAGATGCTTGTGATTTACCTTAGTCTCAGTAAGACTTTTAACTATACCGACATGAATTCAAGGTAAAATCCTTGATTGTTTAAAAAAACTTCATGCTTATTTTTGATTGATTAAACGAGGATACCTCTCATGTATGACGTGTTAGTTTACGTATATGAAAACTACTTTACGCCTGCTACCTGCCCAAAGCCAGAAGACTTAGCGATGCGCCTAGTTGCTGCTGGTTTTGAGCATAATGATATCCATGATGCGATGAGCTGGCTACATCGCCTAGCAGTCAACACCGAGCGACAGCAAGAACAGGAACTCGTCATTGCCGCAGACTCCACTCGCGTCTATGGTTCCTACGAGCAGTATAAACTAGGCCTCAACGGCATCAGCTTTTTATACTTTATGGAGAGCTCTGGTGCCTTGACACCCTCAATGCGCGAGGACATCATCAACTGTGCTCTTGAGGCCCCTCAAGACACCTTGAGCTTATCCGAATTTAAGATCCTAGCCTTGATGGTGATGTGGAGCCAAGAGCAAGAAGTACATGCCATTTTACTTGATGAACTGATCTCAAACGGTGACGAAGAGGCTGTTATTCACTAGTCCCTCATCGTCTAAGCATCAAGCACGACAATCCGCTACTGCGCTACTCCAGTAGCGGTGTCGATCATATTTCGATCAATATCAAGTAAGGCCTTGAGCATCACACGCCCCTCAGTAACAACCACTTCAGCAAACCTAGCTTCCTCATAAGCTTTCGCCCGCTCTTCATTAAAAAAGAACTCCGTACTAAAGCGTGGACTAACAATACCACCGTGCCTAGTTGAGAAGTTCTTAGCAACAAACGGTAAATACACCACTCCCTCTTTAATTTCAAGAGCTGCCACCTCCTCACTATCGTAAAAACCTAAGACTTTCTCAGCAACACCGTCTTTTAGACTAACCTCCACAAAAAGACGCATCCCACTATCACTCACTAAGCTCTCCTTGAACTTCTCAGAAACTGGAAGTGGGTCATCATCACTTAAAAAGTCACTGATCCCTTTAGGAGCAACATCAAGCAACTTTCTCAACTCAAGCCTAACTTGGGAGCTGATCTCATAACTAATCACCATATAGTCACCTTGCATCAATGAGCGTGGGTCCACTGGCTGCAGCCTCAGCAGCACCGATTTACCAGATTCTAGGGTGCGCTCATAACTATGCACTTGCCATTGCGAAGTTGCTATTGGTAAGACCACGGCTAATACTAAAAGACCATAATAAGCAGTTTGAGAACTAGGCACGATCCGATGTTTAATACTTTCGACGATCCCATTTAACTGCGAAAGTGCTGAGTCCGCATGCAATAATGTTCCTTCATCCCCTAGCAAAAGCTTTTTTGCAAAGGCTAAATAAATCAACATAAATAGCCCGCCGGACAACAGCAACAAATACGCTTTATGAGTAAGTGGCATCATCAAGCTAAAATAAAACATACTCATGCTCAAAAGACCTAGCACCACTGCTGAATAATACAACGCACGACTTTTTAGGTGATAACCCAATAACATCATGCTTAAGGGGATTAAGACATCCATACGGCCAGACCAAAGCCATGCCACAAGAAGCCCCATCAATACAGCCACTGTTTTGATGGTCGCCCCCTGATGCTTACTAATTTGCAGTAAAGCCCACAGTGGTACAAAAGAGTAAAGCACGACGATTAACCAATGGAACGCATTAATTAAATACTCTAAAACAGGAACTACATGACCTAGCTCCTCTGCCTTAAAAGGGTAGATAAAGATATATTTAAAAGGCTGAAGAAATGCCAATAAAATCTTTCTGAAGTAATGCTCAGACTCCCCACCAAAATACATCATCATGTAAATCTGATAATAGTTACTCACGACCACATATAAGGCCCACATGACAAAGGCAGCGAATAATGACAGACTCACCTTATCAGGCCTTTTAAAGCCCCACCACATCACACCCATAAATAGCAAAGGCAAAAGTGTCACCTCACTAAATACTGTTATGATAAAAGGCAAGCGTGTTAATAAACCTAAAAAGACAAATAAGCCCAACGCACTGATAAAACGCAGCCACACTTCAGAACGCTTACGGTAAATCAATATGCTCGTCACCAAGCCTGATAAAGGTAAAAGAACCGCAGAAAATAGCCCCTCCGTATTTAACCCACCGAAAGCAGTAAAATAATAAGTTGAAAACGCCTTTTCAATACTGATAAATACGGCAACCTCATACAGCACGATAAAAGCATAAGCCATGGCAGCCCTATGCTTAGCCAAATAAATCCCAAGCAGTGAAACTACCAAGCAACTTAAAGCTAACTCAGTCCTGAAAGCTTCGAAGTCATGCTCATACCCTCCGAAGAAACCCAGATAAAAAGCCAAGAAAACAAAAAACGCCGCTAATACACTACTTAGGGATAGAAACACCGTAATTGAAATCGGTAACACACCAGTAGCAACATGATTACTCGATTCTTTGCGATTTTCAAACTGTTTGCGCCATAACCAAAGAGCAGCAAAGGCAGCTGCTACCCAAATCATGCCGATTTGTAATAAGGTCCAAGCAAAACCATAGCTACCCCAATAAGTACTAGACGCTGTCTCCAGGATATAACTAGTAACAGAGGCTGCCAAAATAGTGATAATTAACACCTTAAGACGCAAAGGCCCACTGCTTAGCTTTACATAGACAGTTAGTAGCGCCGCAGCAACTAGCAAGTGAAAAGCAATTGACCCGTCAAAAGTATCCACTTCGGCCATCGCAAAAATAACAACAGCGCAAATCAATACACACGTACTGAGAACTGCCCACAAAGACTCATACCTAGCCCGCTTTTGCTCCAGTAAAACAAAAAGTGCGGTATTTAAAAAAGCTAATAAATACGTTGCAAGGGACTGAGATATGAGTAGTTGATTACCCATCAAAAACAAGACCATCGCAGTATTAACAACTACGGCAGCTAAAGCAGCAATAAAAACATTAGCTGAAAAAGCGAACCAGGGCAAAATCAATAAGAACCACAAAGCAAAAAGCTGCCAAGTATCGGCTCCAGTTTGATAAATCTGTCCAACCAAGGCAATCAGTGCTCCCGATACCACTGCACCTAAAAATGCTAGGCCTTGATACCACCAATAATGTGTTGGGTTATATTGTCGAGATTCAACTTGGCGAGAACGCAAACGCAAAATCAATAGACTGACAGCTATCAACAATAAGATAGCCTGTACCAATAAAATCTTATAGTTCGGACTGATACTCTGCCAATTACTTGCAACCCAAGTCACTAGCCCGCTAGAGAGTAAGGCTAAAGATAACACCATACATAGCAGCGCCAAGAACTGCTTTGCCGTAATACGTTGAAAAACCATCAGATCGTGCTCCCGCCTCAAGGGTTAAAATTATGATTCTATTGTATGCACTTGCACTCTCTATTTGAACTACCAACAGGACAAAATTGTCCAACCTCCTACAGTTCAAAAAAGTACTAAGCAAAACCTCAAAAGCTCCTGATTTAAGAGCAATTACTAAATCTCTGTATTCGACCTTTTACTTCGCTTTAGGGTCAAAGCACTTGCCAAAGGCTGAATTACATGTAAAACTGCACTGAATTACGAATATACAATTCTTATCATTTAATTTTGGTCTTTTTAAATTAGTTCTATGTCTAAAACTCTCATTATTGCTGAAAAACCCTCTGTTGCTCTAGATATTTCTCGCGCTCTGGGCGGATTTTCACGTCATGGCGACTATTTTGAAAGTGATGACTACGTCCTCTCGTCAAGCGTTGGTCATCTATTGACCTTAATTAATCCTGACGATGTAGTACGCGGCAAGTGGTCATTTAATAATTTACCCGCCATTCCTCAAAAAAAATTCGAACTCAAACCGATTGATAAAAGAAGTGAAACTCGCCTCAACATGCTGCTTAAATTAATTAAGCGAAAAGATATTGATCGAATCATTAATGCCTGTGATGCGGGGCGTGAGGGTGAATTAATTTTCCGCTACATCATGCAGTACGCTAAATCCACCAAACCGGTAAAGCGACTCTGGTTGCAATCAATGACCAAGCAAGCCATTATCGATGCCTTCGATAATATGCGTGATGATGAGACGATGAAGGGCTTAGAAGCCGCGGCACGCTCTCGTGCTGAGGCAGACTGGTTAATTGGTATTAACGGCACACGTGCCATGACAGCCTTTAATAGTAAGGACGGTGGTTTTTTTAAAACCCCTATTGGCCGTGTACAGACTCCTACCTTGACCATTGTGTTTGAGCGAGAAGAAAGTATTCGCCAATTTGTGAGTCGTGATTACTGGGAAGTTTACGGTGATTTCATTGCTGCTGAGGGTCCTTATACTGGACGTTGGTTTGACCCTGAATTCAAAAAAGACCCTGAAGATGCCGAAAAAAGAGATTCCAGACTTTGGTCTGAAATAGCTGCTCAAACGGTAGTTACTGCCTGTCAGGGCAAACCGGGTATTGTCTCTGAGGAATCCAAGCCCTCAAGACAGATTTCTCCCGCTTTATTTGATTTGACCTCCTTACAGCGTGAGGCTAACTCAAAATTTGGCTTTACTGCCAAAACCACCCTCGCACTTGCTCAAGCTCTATACGAGCGCCATAAAGTACTCACTTATCCACGTACCGATTCGCGCTATCTACCTGAAGATTATGTGCAAAACGCTAAGGACACCTTAAGACTAATTAGTGAAAGCACCTCAAATGCGAACCACGGCCACCAGCCACATGCCGCTAAAATTATCAGAGAGCAATGGGTCAAAACCAATAAACGCATTTTTGATAATGCCAAAGTAAGTGATCACTTTGCGATTATTCCGACCTTACAAATGCCTAAGGAGCTAAGTGAAGCTGAATCAAAAATTTATGATTTAGTGGTTAAACGCTTTATGGCGGTCTTTTTCCCAGCCGCTGAGTATCGCGTCACAACACGTATTACCAAGGTTGAGGCACATCATTTTAAAACTGAGGGTAAGGTACTAGTTAAGCCGGGCTGGTTAGAAATTTATGGCCGCGAAGCACAAGGTAAAGAAGCTAACTTAGTACCAGTCACCGAGGGTGAAAAGGTTAATACCGAGGACGTTCGTAGCGAAGCCCTAGCGACTAAACCTCCTGCACGCTACACTGAGGCGACCTTACTAAGCGCTATGGAAGGTGCTGGCCGTCTAGTTGACGATGATGAGTTGCGTGAAGCAATGTCAGAACGTGGGCTAGGCACACCAGCAACACGCGCAACCATTATTGAGGGTCTACTCAACGAACAATATTTACGTCGTGAAGGTCGAGAGCTCGTTCCAACAGCAAAAGCTCGTCAACTGATGACGTTATTATCAGGCCTGAATGTCAAGGAATTAACTTCCCCCGAGCTGACTGGGGAGTGGGAGTACAAGCTCAAACAAATTGAAGCAAATCAGCTTGACCCACAATCCTTTATGAAGGATATTGCCCTAAGCACCCAGACCATGGTGAGCCGTGCTAAAGAGTATGAGCACGATACGATTCCTGGTGACTATGTCACACTCAAAACACCTTGCCCTGTTTGTAGCAAGGTAGTTAAAGAAAACTACCGCCGTTACGCTTGTACTAGCTGTGACTTTTCGATTACCAAGCACCCTGGCGGCCGCACTTTTGAACCTGAAGAGGTTGAAACCCTACTAGCAGAGCATGAATTAGGGCCAATGAGCGGCTTTATTAGTAAAATGGGTCGTCCCTTTAGTGCGATCATTCGCCTCACTGGTGATGAGAAAAAGCTGGAGTTCGATTTTGGTCAGGGGCGAGACGAGGAAGAAGAAAACCTTGATTTCTCCACATTAGTTGCTGTCGGTAACTGCCCAAAATGCTCCACTAAGGTCTACGATACCGGTATGAGCTACGTCTGTCAAAGCGCTACAGGCAAGGAGAAAAGCTGTGATTTCCGCTCTGGAAAAGTGATTTTGCAACAAGAAATTTCTCACGAGCAGATGAGCAAGCTACTTAACGAGAAAAAGACGGACCTTTTAGAAAACTTCATTTCTAACCGCAATAATCGCAAATTTAAAGCTTTCTTAGTATTAGACGATAAGGGTAAGGTCGGTTTTGAGTTCGAGCCTAGGGCTCCATCCAAAAAAACGGCTGCTAAAAAGGCAGCTGCCAAGAAAGCTGCTACGAAGAAAAGCACAGCCAAAAAGACAACGGCTAAAAAGACCACCGCTAAGAAAACGACAGCTAAAAAAACTACTGCCAAAAAAACGACGGCTAAGAAAACAGCTGCTAAAAAGACAGCCGCCAAGAAAAGCAGCTCTTAATTAAAGTACGATCAAGATGAAAGAATTAATTCATAAATATAATATTCCGGGTCCACGCTATACTAGCTATCCAACTGTGCCTTATTGGGACAACAGTAGCTTCACGCCAGAAGCTTATTTAGAGACACTAAAGCGCAGCTTCAACGAGTCGAATGCCAAGCAAGGGATCAGTCTTTACATTCACCTCCCTTTCTGTGAAAGTCTCTGTACCTTCTGTGCCTGTCATAAGCGCATCACTAAAAAGCACTCCGTCGAAGCCCCGTATATTGATGCAGTAATTAAGGAATGGAATCTTTATCTGGACGTTTTAAAAGATAGGCCACTAATTAGTGAAATTCACTTAGGCGGAGGCACACCTACTTTCTTTGCCATGGCAGAGTTGGAGCGTCTACTAAATCATCTCTTTGAGACTTCGGACATTGCTGAAAATCATACCTTCAGCTTTGAGGGACACCCTAACAACACACGCCTTGAGCATCTTGAGGGTTTATATAAGCTTGGTTTCCGTCGTTGTAGCTTCGGGGTTCAAGATTATGATGATCGCGTACAAATTGCCATCAACCGTATTCAACCTTTTGAGAACGTCTTAAACGTAACTGACGCAGCACGTAAAATAGGCTACACCAGTATCAGTCACGACTTGGTTTTCGGTCTCCCCTTTCAGACTTGGAAAGGGATGGAACGAACCATCCGTCGCACCCTAGAGCTTAAGCCAGACCGTTTAGCCTTTTATTCTTATGCTCATGTCCCCTGGATTAAGGGCGTTGGCCAACGCGGTTTTGACGAAAATGACTTACCATCCGGCGAAGAGAAACGCGAGCTTTATGAAAATGGTAAAGCACTACTAGAAGAGCTTGGGTATATTGAAGTAGGCATGGACCACTTCTCCCTACCGACTGATAGCTTATATCAGTCAATGATTGATAAAACCATTCATCGTAACTTCATGGGCTATAGCTCTTCATCTACTCAAGTGATGATTGGGCTAGGCATGTCCTCAATTAGCGATACTTGGTATGGTTTTGCACAAAACGAAAAAGATCTTGAGACCTATTACGCGCGTCTTGAAAAAGATGAAATCCCACTTATGCGTGGCCACATCCTAAACCAAGAAGACCTAATTATTCGTCGTCATATTTTAAACTTGATGTGTTTATTAGAAACATCTTGGGAAAACTCTGACGAACAGTTCAAAGAACTACCGGAGACCCTCACACGCCTAAAAGAAATGGAAAATGACGGGCTACTAGAATTCACTGACAAAGGTCTGAAAATCACTGAAAAAGGTCGTACTTTCAGTCGCAATATCTGTATGACCTTCGATCTGAGAATGCTGAGAGACAAGCCCGAAACGCGTATTTTCTCAATGACAGTATAAGTAAAATTCAGGACCATGTATGAGTCTAATTCCGGAAATCAAAGCTCAACAGTCAGTTGAGCTACTCAAAGCACTACACATCTTGACCCGCGACGGTAAAATCAATCAAGATAGCCGTCGCAAACTAAAACAGGTTTATCACCTCTATAACTTTATTGAACCTCTGATGCTTAAAGTGCTAGAAGAGCAAAAGCAATTAAGTTTGGTCGATCACGGTGCAGGCAAATCTTATCTGGGTTTTATTCTTTATGATCTGCTTCTAAAAAATCATAGCGATGCCCATGTTTATGGCATCGAATTTAGAGAAGAGTTAGTAAAAAGCTCTGAAGAATTAGCAGCAAAACTTGGCTTTACGAACGGTATGAGCTTTAAGGCTATGAGCGTTGAAGAGGCTATGAATTCAAACGAGATTCCTGCTAAAGTTGATATTACAACTGCCTTGCACGCCTGTGATACAGCAACGGATGATGCCATTCGCTTTGCTCTTGAACGCCAATCTAAATATATCATCCTAGTACCATGCTGTCAGGCAGAGGTAGCAGCTCATTTACGCCAGCACAAGAATACCGCTCTCCGTGAAAGTAGTCTTGCGGAGATTTGGCGTCACCCTATTCATACTCGTGAATTTGGTAGCCATATTACGAATGTCCTGCGCTGTCTACAGTTAGAAGCTAGAGGATATCAAGTAACAGTCACAGAGCTAGTGGGATGGGAACACTCCATGAAAAATGAGCTGATTATTGCCCGTAAAGTCGCTAAATTTAAAAAAAGTGCGCGTGAGCGTCAATTAGACATCATGAAAGAATTAGGTCTAGAGGGTATGACTGAACGCTTCGCCTACTAATTAGTTAATTTAGCTTCTAATAGCTTATCGCGCTCTGTTAAAATCAAATTTTGTTTAATAAAAAGGAAGCAATCATATGTCAACTATTGAGCGTAAACAAAGCGGTCCATTAATGTCCAAAATCGTCATCAATAACGGCACAGTTTATTTGTCCGGTATTGTGCCTGCGCCTGAGGCTGAAGGCAAAGACATTGCTACCCAATGTAAAAGCGTCTTAGAGCAGATTGATGCTTTATTAAGTGAAGCAGGCACTGATAAAAGCCGTCTTTTAACTGCGCAGATTTGGCTAACTGATATTGAAGGCGACTTCGTCACCATGAATGGTGTCTGGGAAGAGTGGTTAGACCCTAATGGCATCCCTACACGGGCAACGGTTGAGGCCAAATTAGCGCGCCCCACGATTAATATTGAAATTCAAGTCACTGCTGCAAAATAAGCATCGCTTAAATTTTCAAATACCTAAACCATCAAAGAAGCGAGATTTTTTCGCTTCTTTTTTTTAACCAAAACCAAAACTCTTTCTTTTAACCCTATTTGCCTTTAGGAGGGTCAGAGTGAGCAAACCACAGAAAAGCAGCTTCACTCGTCCACAAATCGACAAGACTCAAAAAAGAATTATCATCATCATTCTCAGTGCGATTTTTATGTCTTTATTGAGTGTGAGTATTGTCAACGTAGCCTTGCCTTCAATGCAAACAAGCTTAAATGCTAGCTTTGCCGATTTGCAATGGATTCTTGCCGGCTATACCCTTAGTTTTGGCGTCTTTCTAGTAGGTGCCGGTCGCGCTGGTGATTTATTTGGACGTGGCGCCTTATTTTTATTTGGTGCCTTTTTATTTACCATTGCCTCCATCGCTTCCGGTCTCGCTACTGATCCACTGTCTTTAAATATCGCACGCGTATTTCAAGGAGTAGGTTCAGGCTTTTTAACTCCCCAAGGCGTGGGCATGATTCAGCAATACTTTCATGGTAAGGAGCGTGGTTGGGCCTTTGGTTTATTTGGGACAACCGTCGGACTATCTGTTGCATTAGGGCCAGTATTAGGTGGAGTTTTAATTAAGTTTTTCGGTAGTGACTTAGGCTGGCGACTCACCTTTTTAATTAATGTTCCAGCTGGGATATTAACCATGAGCTTAGCTTGGTTATGGTTCCCAAGACCCCTGCTTCAGATAGATAAGCTTAGGCAACCTGGCTGGATAAAAGCGCTTGACCCGATTGGTGCCACCATACTAGGTCTTGCCGTTTTGGCCATTTTATTTCCTTTTGTAGAGTTTTACCGCTCAACAACACTGTGGTTATTATTACCTCTAGGTCTAATTTTAATTCTAGTGTTTATAGGTTGGGAACGCTACTATGAGCGCAAGGGCCTGAGCCCGATGGTCAATCTGAACACTTTCTCTATTCCTAGTTACCGTAACGGTAATATCGTGATGTGCCTATTCTTTCTCGGCATGTCCAGTATCTGGGTATTAGTCCCCATCTACTTACAGCAAGCACTGGGCTTTAGCGCCTTTGCTGCCGGTTTTATGGGGGTTCCTGCCTCCTTATCTGCTAGTTGGGCCTCTCATCGAGCAGGAAGCGCTGTAGGGCACTATGGTATCAATGTGGTCATCGCGGGGATTACAGTCTCCCTACTAGGCCTGTTCTTAGCCGTACTCGCTTTTTACCTAAACGCATACCATAATATAAGTATTTGGTGGCTGGCTGTCGCTCTAGGAGTCTTTGGATTGGGCCAAGGAACCACAATTAGCCCCAATCAAGCCTTAACCCTAAGTGAGATTCCACTAGACTATGCAGGCAGTGCCGGCGCTGTAGTACAAACTGGTCAACGCATCGGCACCTCAGTTGGTATTGCTGTCATCACGGCCATTGTATTCACTCTACAAGCCGCTCATTCATGGATGCTGGCCATGATAGTCGGTTTTATCAGCATTTTTCTGATTATTAGCCTCTCCTTGATGGTTTCCTTGCTAGACCGGAAAAGACTACACCTTGAGAGCAGCGAAATACAGAACTAAGCAAACAAACTCCTCCCTAGCAAAAAATAATCCCGAGTCATATCATACGACTCGGGATTATTTAACTATACGCGTTAACAACGCTTTTACTTTATAGCGCCTTTACAAGACTATCCGCACCAAGCTCACCGTCATAGACTAAGCGCTCACCAGGAAAATTAGCCAGATAAGCTTTTAATTCTTCATGTACAGGATGTGGCTGATAGTTATCCAGACTCTCGACATCCTTGAAAATACTAGAGATGCCATAAACAAAGCCACGGGAACGATCTGAGAAATTCT
>JAAYRZ010000197.1 GCA_012518515.1 Alcaligenaceae bacterium | reverse complement strand
TTAATAGTCATTTTAAAACTGCTTTTATTGGTTGAACTATTAATCAGTTTAGCGATTTTTGAATAAAAATCAAAAGGTGTGATGTAGGGTTATTAAAAACTACAGATAAAAAAATACCCCGTAGTCTCAAAGAGTACAGGGTAAATTTGATTTCACTTAGGAGTTAGTGGCTCCCCCAACTGGACTTGAACCAGTGACCTGCGGATTAACAGTCCGTCGCTCTACCGACTGAGCTATGGGGGAACTGACCTAAGCAAAATAGTATTATGCGTGTGTTTCAGAATTATTGCAAGCCCTTTATCGCTTTGAATACAAAAAACTGCTTTTTTGTGCATTTATGCAACATTTTTGCAACAATTCAATTTTCATGACTTGAAAAACACAAAATACCTAGTCGATATCAATAGGTGTCACAGCAACGCCCTGCTCTGCAAAAACCTCTTGTGCTACACGTAAAGCATTTAAAGCACGTGGAAAACCGACATAAGGGATTAAGTGCATAATACAACCAACGATTTCATCAGCAGTCAGGCCGACATTAAGCCCTGTCACAACATGCATACCTATTTGTGGTGTGCCTTGAGCAACTAGTGCAGAGATAGTGGTCAAAACCTTTTGCTTATTATCAATACCTGGGCGAGCGTAAATATCACCAAAGGCAAATTCAACCACATACTTGCGTAAGTCAGGGGCAATATCTTTAAAGCCTTCGCCAATGTCCATATGACCAGTCGCACTCTCAGCGGTAGGAACGGTTAATTCTTTAAGCTTATCAAGGCCTTTTTGATAACGATCGGTAGTCATGAGCTTTAATCTCCTAAAAAAGTAATTCATTAATCAGCTATCTTAACAAATACACAACTAAGAAAAAGCATCCTACTTAATTAGAACTATTGGGCCACTTCATGAATAGGATCAAAATGAGTCAATACATAACTCACTAAAGGCACAGCGGACTTTATCCTTGCCTCCACCTCATCGGATATATCATGCCCTTCACCAATTGTCATATTAGCGGGCAAGTCAAGATGCAATTCGACTAAAACAAAATCCCCAGCTTTACGGGTTTTAAGATCATGAAAATCAACTAAGCCTGGTGTATCACGAATCGCATTACTAATTTTATCCAGAGTTTCTTTGTCAATTGAACGATCAGCAAGGTCCATCAGGGCGTTCCAGCCCATTTTGGCCCCCATATAAGCAATCATCGCACCAACTATTAAAGAGGCTACTAAATCAGCGTAATTAAGCCCAAAGAAATGCGCAGCAAGACCCACGGCCACTACCACCGATGAAATTGCATCTGAACGTGCATGTAATGCATTAGCCATAATGATAGTGGAATCGACCCTTTTAGCTACCTTGGACATGTAGCGAAATAAAAACTCTTTGGCAAAAATAGCAATCAGCGCAATGACAAAAGCCATGCTCGCATTAATTTCAAGCTCTTCTGGATCTTGTAACCTCCCCACACTGGTGATAATAATTTGCGAACCTACGATTAAAAGCAAAACAGCTATTACCAGCACTGCGATCGTTTCGAAGCGAAAATGCCCGTGTGGATGACCGGCATCTGCCTTCTGGTGAGAAAAGCGATTAGCAACCAACACCACAAAATCAGACACTAAATCAGACAAGGTATGAATAGCATCCGCCACCAAGGAATAAGAATGAGTAAGCAAACCAAAGACAATTTGTACTATCGACAGTAGACAATTCACTAAAATACTGACATAAGAAGTTTTATTGGCAGCATGACGACGGTCTTTAGCAGTGACTTCGGATTTAATCGGCATAAACAGTTCTCTTCAAATAATCAATTTAAACAATATCTTGTGATGATTATAGCTGATCCAAAAGCCCACCTAAAAAGCCTTTATGCGACTTAAACTCATTATCATCTCTTAACTTTCATTAAAAACAGCTTTAAGCTTAGATACTAATAAGTTAAAATAAAAACAAACAAACGTTAAGAATAGTTAAACCTACTGCATGCGCTTCGTTTTTAAAATTAATAACCTCCTTAAAAATAACAATCAAGCTGCACAGACAGCACGGTGAATCAGCCTGCAATAACAATCCACGAATTGCAGGAATAAGGAGTGGAGACCATGGATAAAATACAGCCTTCTTTGCGTGATAGCATTGCGGACACCTCATTATTAACGCTTTATGCTAGAGCAACAGAAGCACAAAATATACGTCCTTTACTTCATGATGACTTAGCGATAAAACTCGTTGAACAGCTTGATTACGACTTCTCTATCTTTCAGTATGCCCACACCACTGCCGTTGGTGTTGCATTACGTTCTATCCACTTTGACCAAATCACTCGCGATTTCATCGAATCACACCAAGAGCCAATTATTGTCATCATTGGCTGTGGCTTGGACACTCGCAAGCATCGCTTAGGGGAGGTCTCAGATAAGGCCATATTTTATCAACTGGATCTACCAGAAGTGATCACACTTAGAACAAAGCTTCTACCCCCAGAATTTAATGAGCATTACATACCCTGCGATATGCTCAAAAGCAACTGGAAAGATCAGCTCTTAGAAAGACATCCCGAAGGTGATTTTCTTTTTATTATCGAGGGTGTGTTGATGTATTTAACAGGTAGAGAAAACCAGCAATTTTTTCATCAACTAGCTGAGCGATTCAAGGGTGCCGAAGTGCATTTTGATATGTTCAACGACTGGATGAGCCAACATACTTATCTTCATGAAGGGGTCAGCAAAACAAAAGCGACCTTTAAATTTGGATTAAATGATGAAAAACAAATTCAAAACTGGCATGATGATCTAAGGCATGAGCAAACTTGGTTGCTGAGCGACAACCCAGACTGGTATCGCATGGGTTTTCCTTTTGTAAGTAGCTACTTAATGTCCTACACCATTAGGACAGCCATCAAGTTTCTCAAATTTACTATTAACAAATCAGCGAGTTAAAAAGAATTTACATGAAGGCAGTACTATTAAGTTTACTTACCATGACTGAGAAAGATATCGAAATACTCAGTCCTTATTATGAAATAATTTCTGTTAAAAGCCTAGACCAAGGTTTGGCTTTACCTGAAGAGACATTAAAACGAGTTGAGGCCTTATTCGGCTCAGCTACTAAGCAATTAAGCATTGAGTTTCTTGATGCTTTACCTAACCTTAAGGTGATCAGTAGTTTCGGGGTTGGCTACGATCCTTATGATGAAGAGTATATTAGCGCTCGCAAGATTCGCTTAGGCTATACACCTGATGTCTTAAATGACTGCGTAGCTGATCTCGCCTTTGCCTTACTACTAGACTGCGCTCGTCAAGTAAGCACCTCAGACCGCTATATACGTGCTGGCCGTTGGATTAGTGATGGTCCCTACCCCTTGGGCACACAGCTGACCGGTAAGCGTCTTGGTATCCTAGGGCTTGGTCGCATTGGACTCGAAATTGCCGAGCGCGCCAAGGGTTTCCGCATGGAGATTCTGTACCACAATCGCAATCAACGCAATGATGTACCCTATCGCTATGTTGACTCTCTGATTGAGCTGGCTAAGCAATCTGACTTCCTAGTTATTGCTACCCCTGGTGGTCCAGAAAATACAAAACTAGTTAATAAAGAAGTCTTTGAAGCACTTGGAGCCGAGAGCTACCTGATTAATATTGCCCGTGGTGTAGTCGTTGATGAAGCAGCCCTCGTTGAGGCCTTACAAAATAAAGTCATCGCTGGAGCAGGTCTAGACGTCTTTGTTAAGGAACCCCATGTTCCTGAGGCTTTATTTGAACTGGACAATGTCACCCTCTGCCCGCATATTGGCAGCGCTACTCATGAGACACGGGGTGCAATGCGTGATTTAGCTATCGAAAACTTCCTACACTTTGCCCAACATGGTGAAGTAAAAGTAGCAGTGCCTTGGGCTAATTACTAATACTCCAGATTAATAAGTTAAGTGCCACTTGCTCAACTAGCAGTGGCACTTTTTAGTCTATGCCTAATACCACTTATACAGTGCAAATAAAATCGTCACTAAAATACTTAGACCAATGACAATTTTCATCATCAGATCGCCATTAACCCCCAACCAGTTAAAAAATGCGCCAATGGTATGTTGCCAATAAAAATCAATGGTGCGACTAAAAAACCTCAACACCCAAAACGCAATAATAAAAAGAAAAACAAAACGAATAATGATAGCCATCGCCAGACCACTCAAAAAAAACGACCTCAGTAATTTTAACACTAAGGCCGTCTATAGATTTTTTAGATTTAAAGTGCTCTCTTGCAAGCAGCGCTTTTACAGCTTTTAACTAGTCAATAAACTAGGCAACTGTTTTTTTCATACCCGTAGCAGCTAAGACTAGCCCCAGCACAAAACCAATCATTGAGGGCACAATCCAGCCTAAACCAATCTCGTACCATGGTAAATAAGTAGCTAGCATAGATTTAGTACTTTGTGATAAGCCAAAAGCCGCTTCCCAAGCATCAAGCACACCGACAATCAAGGCACCACTCATTGCGCATACATAGACGATATGACGCGCCTTAAAAAAGCGATGTAAAAAAGCCAATATAATTAGCACCACAGTAAGTGGATATAAAAGCATTAATACTGGCACTGAAAAACTAATGATGCCACTTAAGCCTTTATTAGCGAGTACACATGCGACCAAGGTAAAAATAATCGCAAATTGTCGATAAGACACCTGTGGAATAAGACGTGTAAAATACTCAGCACATGCAGCAATCAGACCAACGCCGGTACTTAAGCAGGCCAGAATAATAATCACCATCAGTAACAAATTACCTACCGTACCCCAATAGTAATTAGCAATCTCAGAGAACACCTGTGCGCCATTATCAAGCCATCCGGTGACTTCCACACTGCTTGCGCCCATATAAGTCACTAGACCATAAACGATTGCCAGACATAGAGCAGCTAAAAATCCAGCACCCATCGTCAAACGCATTAACTCTTGATTATTTTTCAAGCCAGCCGCTTGAAGTGCACTAATAATAATAATTGCAAATACCAAGGAAGCAAGAGCATCCATGGTCTGATAACCTGCTAAAAATCCCTCTACTGTAGGATTTGCCACAAAGCTACCCTGTGGCGCAGGCAACTCACCCATCGGGTCAATAATCGTCTTCAAAGCCAGAATCGCGATACTCAGTAAAAGCACCGGTGTTAATACCTTACCAATACGATCAATTAACTTGCCCGGAGACATCGCCAACCAAAAAGCAACGGCAAAATAAACAATACTAAATACTAATAAAGCCAATGAATCAGAGACACTATCGCCTAAAAAAGGCCTAACCCCCACCTCAAAAGCTACCGTACCAGTCCGTGGCAAGGCGAACAAAGGTCCAATTGAGAGATATAGCGCGACCGCAAAAAACACCCCAAACCAGGGACTAACACGTGAAGCCAAGTGCTGCACATCGCGAGCGCCTGAGTAGGCCATTACTAAAATTCCGAGCAAAGGCAATCCAGCTCCTGTCAAAATAAACCCAAATACGGCCTGTAGATAATTATCACCGGCTTGCTGGCCCATGTGCGCAGGGAAAATAAGATTACCCGCACCGAAAAACAAAGCAAAAAGCATCAAACCCGTAGCAACAAATAAGGCAAACAGATTTTTTGGAGGTAAATGGTCAGTCATAAAGAAGACTCTTGAGATAAATAGTTTATAAAAGTTATTAAAGCTATCACAAAAACAAGTAGTTAGGCAATGCCATACGACTTAATATAAAAAACGGCCTTAGTAATTTTCATACTAAGACCGCTTTTAAAGTTATCAATTAATAGTGACAAGTCCCCGACCTGCCGCCATCAATTATCTAATCTTTTTGATTTTCACGTGAAGCGCGCTTACGCTCATGCTCTAATAAATGACGCTTACGGAGACGAATGCTCTTAGGAGTTACCTCAACCAACTCATCATCATCAATAAACTCAACCGCATACTCTAGAGTTAACTGAATTGGCGGCACTAAGCGAATTGCCTCATCCGTACCAGAAGCACGAACGTTAGTGAGCTGTTTTGTTCGCACTGGATTAACCACAAGGTCATTATCACGGTTGTGAATACCTACAATCATCCCTTCATAGAGAGGATCGCCTGGTGATACAAACATACGGCCACGGTCTTGTAGGTTCCAGAGAGCAAAGGCTACTGCATCTCCGTGGTTTTGGCTAATCAGCACACCATTGCGGCGGGCACCAATAGCCCCCTCTTTAACAGGTGCATAGTCATCAAAAATATGACTAATTAAACCAGTACCATGTGTTAATGACATAAACTCAGTAGAAAAACCAATTAAACCACGAGCAGGAATACGATACTCCAAACGAGTACGGCCACGGCCATCTGACTCCATATTGAGTAACTCACCACGGCGTTGACCGATCTCTTCCATGATCGTACCTTGGTCATTGTCATCTAAGTCAATGGTCAAAAGCTCCATCGGCTCACAACGAACACCGTCAATCTCACGATAAACCACTCGTGGACGAGATACTGCCAACTCGTAGCCTTCACGACGCATATTTTCCAATAAAATGGTTAAATGCAACTCTCCACGACCTGCGACCTCAAACACGGTCTCATCGTCGGTGTCGTTAACTCGTAAAGCCACGTTAGACTTAGTCTCACGTACTAAACGCTCACGAATTTGGCGACTGGTAACAAACTTACCTTCACGACCAGCAAGCGGTGAGCTATTAACCATAAAGTTCATCGTCAAGGTCGGCTCATCAATTTTTAGCATAGGTAAGGCTTCAGGATGCTCCGGATCACAAATAGTACATCCAATACCAATCTCATCAATACCATTAATCAGGACAATATCACCCGCCTCGGCCTGCTTAACCAACTCACGCTCAAGCCCTTTAAACTTCAGCACCTGATTTACACTAGCGCTGATTGCCTTACCCTCAGGGCCGAATTTGACCACAACACGCTGGCCCGGTTTGATGGTACCGCGATTAACTCGACCAATACCAATAATACCAACGTAACTACTGTAGTCTAAGGAAGTGATCTGTAATTGCAGTGGCTCATCAGCTTTTTCATCACGCACTGGTACATGCTTTAAAACCGTTTCAAACAACGGTGCTAAGGTCCCTTCACGTACATCAGAGTCCAAACCAGCATAACCAGCTAAACCTGAAGCATAAACAATTGGGAAGTCCAACTGCTCGTCAGTTGCCCCTAATTTATCAAATAAATCAAAAGTGATATCGATAACATGATCAGGACGGGCACCAGGACGGTCAATCTTATTAATTACAACGATGGGCTTTAAACCCAGACTTAAGGCTTTTTGCGTTACAAAACGAGTTTGTGGCATAGGGCCTTCGACCGCATCAACCAGTAATAAAACACCGTCGACCATTGAGAGGACGCGCTCTACCTCACCACCGAAGTCAGCGTGCCCCGGTGTGTCAATAATGTTAATGTGCGTGCCTTCATATTCGACAGCACAGTTTTTAGACAAGATCGTAATACCACGCTCTTTTTCAATATCATCAGAGTCCATGACACGATCATCTAAGGCCTCATGTTCTTTAAAAGTGCCTGATTGGCGTAACAACTGGTCAACCATCGTTGTTTTACCGTGGTCAACGTGAGCAATAATTGCAATATTACGAAGCGCTCGGCTCATAAATTTTCCTATTTTAAAAGTTTCTCCGGCACCCATCGAGCGGGCACTTTCTCTAGCGGAATTAAATGATTGTGTAAACTAGCGGAGCTTTCTTCCGCTTCTTTTTGAATTTGTTCCAATGTCACTGCATCGGAGAGCAAAAAATCACCGACGCTTAAACGACGTAAAGCACTCAAATGTGCATAACAGCCCAAAACTCGACCTATGTCCTGAGCCAAGGTACGGATATAGGTACCTTTGGAGCACTCCACATCAATCACCAAGGTATCAGCCTCAAGACTAATTAACTCAATACTGTAAATCGTAACTTGGCGAGGTGGTCGCTCAAGCACAATGCCCTGTCTTGCATACTCATACAAAGGCTTGCCATCACGTTTTAGTGCCGAGTGCATTGGTGGGATCTGCTCAATCTCACCCTTGAACTGCGTTAATACTTCCTTGACACGCTCAGAACTCAAGTCAACAGCCTGATAATCAGCTTGTTGCACAACTTCACCCGTCAAATCACCGGAATCAGTTTCTGCACCCAGACTTAAAGTGGCTCTATAACTTTTATCAGCTTCCAACATGAGCGTGGAAATTTTAGTGGCTCTACCAAAACAGCACACTAATAAGCCAGTAGCAAAAGGATCTAAAGTACCCGTATGACCGGCTTTATTAGCGTTAAATGCGCGCTTAGCACGCTGCAATGCATGATTACTGGATAAATCAACCGGTTTGTCCAATAACAAGACCCCCGTGATATCCTCACCGCGACGTCTTCTTGACATGGACTACCCCTTGATTTTAGTATCGTCGAAAGCGTCTAAGTCGTCATCACTATCAGGTGACTCAACTCCCATCGCCTTATCAATTAAGCGACTCATCTCAATGCTGCGTAATAGATGATCATCATGGAAAAAACGCAATGTCGGCACAGTGTGAATATGCAGCATTTTAAATAATAACGAGTGCAAATACCCTGCTTTGTCATTAAGTGCTTGCTCAGCTACCTCGGGCTCCTGCCCAATGACGGTGAAATACACCTTAGCATGTGCATAGTCAGCACTTAACTCAACAGAGGATAAAGTAATAAGACCCACCGTGCTTGCACTCAATTCACGTTGAATCAAAATGGCTAAATCCTTTTGGATTTGCTCAGCCAGTCGCGTGTTGCGACCGCCTGATTGCTTCGCCTTAGACTTATGTCTACTCATAACTATCTCTAATTAAATCGTACGGGCGATCTCTTTGATCTCAAAGACTTCAAACTGGTCACCCACCTCGATGTCATTACTACCGCGTAAGGTAATACCACAATCAAAGCCTGAGCGAACCTCTTTGGCATCGTCTTTGAAGCGCTTAAGCGAATCAAGAGCACCAGTCCAGATGACCACGTTATTACGTAATTGACGAACTGAAGAGTCACGGCGAACCACACCATCAGTCACCATACAACCGGCTACCTTACCAATACGGGAAATACTGTAAACCTCACGTACCTCAACCATACCGATAACATCTTCGCGTTTTTCTGGAGCCAACATACCTGACATAGCTGCTTTAACATCATCGATAGCATCATAAATAACGTTATAGAAGTGCATATCGATATCGTTAGTTTCAGCGATACGGCGAGCCTGCTGATCAGCACGAACGTTAAAGCCGATAATCACGGCATTAGACGCAGTTGCTAAGTTGACATCACTCTCAGAGACACCACCCACACCGGCGTAAACAACCTCAACACGAACCTCTTCAGTCGATAGTTTAACTAAGGACTGCACTAACGCTTCCTGAGAACCTTGTACGTCGGTTTTGACAATTAATGTCAAGGTCTGTAGACCCTCTTGAATATTATCAAACATGGACTCAAGCTTAGCAGCTTGCTGACGAGCCAACTTCACATCGCGGAACTTACCCTGACGGAACAAGGCGATTTCACGTGCTTTACGCTCATCTAGTACAACCTGTACCTCATCACCCGCTTTGGGCACATCCGACAAACCCTGAATCTCAACTGGGTAAGAAGGACCTGCTTCAGTCACCTGCTGGTTATTTTCATCAACCATGGCACGAACACGTCCGTAGCTTGCACCAGCAAGTACCACATCACCACGACGTAAAGTACCGCTTTGAACTAGCACAGTAGCAACTGGACCACGACCGCGGTCTAACTGGGCTTCAATTACAATACCCTTGGCTGGGATATCAGCTTGGGCCGTTAGTTCAAGAATTTCAGCTTGTAAGAGAACGTTTTCTAATAAATCATCAATGCCCTGACCGGTTTTAGCGGATACAGGTACAAATGGTACATCACCACCGTACTCCTCAGGGATCACACCCTCAGCAACCAACTCCTGCTTAACACGCTCAGGATTTGCCTCAGGCTTATCAATCTTGTTAATAGCAACAACCATCGGCACTTCAGCGGCTTTAGCATGGCTAATTGCTTCACG
>JAAYRZ010000025.1 GCA_012518515.1 Alcaligenaceae bacterium | reverse complement strand
GCTCTTGGTCGGCGCATAAGACAGTGCTAGGGATTGATAAATGGAATAAATTAATTCCATCAAAAGCAAAGATGGCCACTCGTATAGTTGACATAAAACACTTAATTAATAAATACAAATACAGGTTGGATTTATTAGTATAGTGTATGTCAAAATCTTTCGACTCTAATCCATGTGTAAGTGAATGTGATGATGATTCACAAGTAAGGCAGAGACTTAGGCTATTTACGTAGTTTCTGCTTTCAAAATGTTATTGCATGCTCTTTGGCGGTGGCTATACTCGGTGACTTAACCAAGTTTTAAGCTACATAAGTTATGTCAAACAGCTTTTATCCTTGCCGCTCTTTGCGGATTAGCTCCTATATACAGCATTTTTATCACTGCTGCGGTATGTTGTGTGTGCTGCTTTTAGTAGTAGACCCTGTCAGAGCGGATATGGTTTGGATGAAAAATGGTGATAGGCTCAGTGGACAAATTAGGCAAATTGATCAACACAATCTGTTGTTGAATACAAGCTATGGTGGTTTGTTATCGCTGGATTTGGCGCAGATTAGTCGGATTGAAGACGAATCCTACCTAGATACTCAGGACCTATCTCAGGTTGAAGATTATCTCGATGCGCATGGGATTGTCACTAACTTGGAGGCAGTGTCTGTATCGCATTCTATGCAAGCAGTTGATACCGTCGTTGTTCATAATACGCAAGACAAGCAATATTCAATCTGGGATAGTGACTCTTGGCGTGGTCGTATTGACGTTGGATTTAATCATAAAAATGCGTCTACCCGTAGTAAAGACTATGCAGTCAACTTGGGCGCTGAGGCTAGGCATTTAAATTGGCGCCATAAATTCAATATAAATTATATGCATAAAACTGATGATTCAGTGACTAGCTCACATAATTACGGCGCTAGTTTATCCAGTGATCGTTTTGTGTCAGAAAAGTTCTTCTGGCAAGCTCGTGCATTATACAAATGGGATCAGATTGAAGATGTTTCTCGTCAGAGTGCGCTCGGTATTGGCCCCGGCTATCAGCTCTGGGACAATGAGCAGGGTGCTTTTTCACTGGCTGGCTTAGTAGGGAAGGCGCGTTATGGCTATAGTGATGCACCTTCTGAACGCTTTTATTCTTTAAGCTTACGTTGGGATTACAACCGTTTTATTGGCGGCGATCGTTTTGAAGTGTACTCTCATGGTGAGTTAATGCGGCCCTTAAATAGCTCAGCGAATGTCAGTTTAGATGCGACGGTGGGAGTACGTTATCGGATGACTGATTGGGTCTCGTGGTATATGAGTTACAGCCATAGCAGGATTAGTGGTGGCCCGCGTAAATTAAATGAAAAGCGTACTTCGACTGGTTTGGGACTGACATGGTGATGTCATGTTTTCATGAGAAAATATAGGATAGCTTTAGTGTTGCTTTTGATTGGATAAGCACAGATAGCGCTATCAATGGAACAAGTATCCTTAAATCGGGTCGCACCGTTGCGCGCATGTGCGCTAAGTAAAGTCCCCATATTAAGTAGTGTTATTATTAAGCTACCATCTAAGAAATCGTCATAGGAGAAAAAAGATGAATGATTCACGTGAGCGTTATGGCAGTCTGACGCGTATTTTCCACTGGGCTATGGCTCTTCTGATTGTTTGGCAGGGTCTGAAGTTTTTTGATCGTATTAATGACGGTGAGCACTGGGTCGGTCAAACGCTCGTTTCTTGGCACGTCAATATCGGTTCATTATTATTTTTGTTGATTATATTGCGTATTATCTGGGCAGTAACACAGAGCAAAAACCGTCCCTTGCAAGACCCAGCCACAGCCATATTGGTTAAACTCGGGCATTTTGTCCTCTATGCCTGTATGTTATTAATGCCACTTACTGGCGTCATGTACTTGGTTGGTCTTGGCTATGGTTGGAGCGCATTTGGCATCCAGTTTATTAGCGGTGGTCCTGAGATCCCTTGGATGGCTAGTGTGGGTGGTGCTTTGCATTCACCGTTAGCTTGGATCTTGCTGATTATGGTGATTGGTCACGTGGGTATGGCATTGATTCATCATTTTGTGAAAAAAGATGATGTACTGAAGCGTATGATGTAAAGCGTTAGTAGACTTTCTTCCTTCTCTTTAGGGGGAGGAAAGTCGATACCTCTCTAGTGCTTCTACTGGTGAGTAGTCGTCAACTTTCCTTATCAGATAATTCTTAATTAAAAATTCAGCCAACAACGGAATAGCTATGCTACACCATCTAGATCATTTGGTACTAACTACAAGCCAAAAAGAAAAAAGCATTGATTTTTACACTAGAGTACTGAATATGAAACTTGAAACCTTCGGTCAAGAACGAATAGCATTCAAGTTTGGGGAGCAAAAGATCAATCTTCACATAAAGGGTCAAGAATTTGAGCCTAAAGCACATCTACCTGTTCCTGGTGCACTGGATTTATGCATTATTTCGAGTATCCCTTTGGAAGAGGTTATTACTCATATCCAAGGTTGCGGGTGGAAAATAGAAGAGGGTCCCGTTAAGCGTACTGGTGCTAACTACCCGATAAGATCAATTTACTTGCGCGATCCAGATCTTAATCTTATTGAAATCTCAGAGCAGATTCAAGAAAAGTAAATCTAGAGTAGCAAACTTTGTATGACAGAGTCGAACCGGATTTTTATGATTTAGTCCTTACTTAAACTGACACAGCCTTTGAAAAGAGTTACTCGTTCAAAATAATGGATCTCTAAAGCTTAATTTTCACCATAGCTTCTTTGCTCCAACATAACGCTTTAACATCATTGCTAGTTATTGTTTGTAATGACCTAGGGGTCTATTTTCTGTGGTAACTGCTCCTAAAAGGCTTGTGGTCTATAGTCTTCGGCTTTGGTTCTTGCATTTACAGTAAGCTAGGAAGCGCTAGTGCCTTTAATCACATGGGCATTTTCTAAGCCAAAGTTGATATCAATGGCAGGCACACCTAGCACAATTGATCTAAGTGCATTTTCAGCCAACATATCCGGAATTATTGCTAAGTAGTTTACATTCCTTATGATTTGCTTTAGTTCGTAGCACTTTATCTACACTTTTCAAGCTTATTTGGACTTTAATTCTTGGACATCTTGTTTTATATAAAATATGTCTATATACTTGGACATATGGAAATGATTGATGCTATTACTACTTTTTCTGCGCTCGCCCAGGAAACACGTCTAGAGGTATTTCGTCTTCTTGTTCGACATGAGCCAGAAGGACTCGCTGCTGGAGAGATTGCTCGCCAGTTGGAAGTGCCTCATAACACGATGTCAGCACATCTCGCTATCTTGACTCGAGCACAATTAACTTGTTCTCAGAGAGATGGGCGCTCCATAATCTATAGAGCAAATCTTAACCACATAAGAAAAATAATACAGTTTTTAGTGCGAGACTGTTGCTCTGGTCATCCAGAGGTGTGTGGCTCGTTAATGATAGCTTTAACCGGATGCTTTGATACACCAGAGGATAATTTAGAGTCATATCATGAAAATTCAGATTTATCATAATCCTAAATGTGCTACTTCTCGTAACAGCTTAGCAATGATTTTAGCTTCTGGTGAAATACCGGAAATTATTGAATACTTGCAGACACCACTGACGCGAGAGCGCTTGGTCGAATTGATAAAAAATATGTGCATACGACCGCGAGCACTTCTACGACAAAAGGATACTCCTTTTGATGAACTTAATTTGGGTGATGAGACATTAACAGATGCGGAGCTGATAGATGCTATGATCTCATATCCCATACTTATCAATCGGCCCATCGTAGTGTCTGAGAAAGGTGCAAGACTATGTAGACCCTCAGAATTAGTGCTCGACTTATTAGCTGAACCAGTAAAAGAGTTTATTAAGGAAGATGGTGAGGTGGTGCATTATTCAGGAATTGCTCGTGTGGCTAACGATGACACGTTGGTAAGTTTGCCTAATATTGATCTGGATAAACTACATCCGATCGATATTGATGCATTGGCTCACCCGAATGACTCACGACATCCTCCTCGTATTTTGGTGCTTTACGGCTCACTGCGTGAGCGCTCTTTTTCACGTTTAGTCGCACAGGAAGCTGTTCGGTTGCTCCGTTGGTATGGGTGTGAGGTACGGACTTTTAATCCATCTGGTTTGCCGTTACCTGACGACGCTGATAGTAATCATCCGAAAGTGCAGGAGTTGCGTGAGCTCACTATGTGGTCGGAAGGAATGATGTGGATTAGTCCTGAACGTCATGGTGCGATGACGGGTATCATGAAAACTCAGATTGACTGGATTCCTCTGGCATTAGGTGGAATACGGCCTACTCAGGGTAAAACGTTAGCAGTAATGCAAGTGTCGGGTGGAAGTCAGAGTTTCAATGCAGTCAATCAAATGCGTATCCTCGGACGTTGGATGCGGATGATTACTATTCCTAATCAGTCTTCAGTACCTAAGGCTTTTACCGAGTTCAATGACGAAGACCGGATGAATCTTTCGCCACGATATTTGCGTATCGTTGATGTCTGTGAGGAATTGGTGAAGTTCACTTGGCTCACTAGGGGAAGGTCCAGTTATCTTACGGATCGTTATTCTGAGCGCATAGAAAGTGTAGAAGCAGTATCTCAACGCGTTAATCAAGGCAGTATCTGAGACACAGGTCATTATTATGTTGGCACTAACAATTTTTGTGATTACCTTGATATTGGTTGTATGGCAACCTAAAGGTTTAGGTATTGGATGGAGTGCACTTGGTGGTGCGTTAGCAGCACTACTACTGGGCGTTGTTCAGTGGGCGGATATCGTCGTGGTATGGAATATTATCTGGGATGCGACATTTACTTTTGTCGCATTGATTATTATTTCACTAATATTGGATGCTGCTGGCTTCTTTACATGGACAGCACTCCACGTAGCTCGATGTGGAAATGGTAGAGGTCACCTGTTATTTCCCATGATTGTGGTTTTGGGAGCAGTTATCGCTGCTTTGTTTGCTAATGATGGTGCCGCTTTGTTGTTGACACCTATTGTGATAGCGATTCTATTGAGGTTGAATTTCCCTCCACCTGCTGCCTTTGCTTTTATTATAGCCACTGGTTTTGTGGCTGATACTGCTAGTTTGCCATTGGTTATCTCTAATCTAGTGAATATCGTCAGTGCAAACTATTTTGATATTAATTTTGACCGTTATGCAGCCGTTATGTTGCCAGTCAATTTGGTGTCATTAATTGCCACATTGGTAGTGCTTGGGCTCGTTTTTGGGCGGCAGATCCCTCAACGGTATTCAGTCGAGGTACTTGAACAGCCTCACTCGGTAATTAAGGATCAATTAGTGTTTCGTACAGCTTGCCCTATTTTACTAGCGTTACTAGTTGCATATTTTGTGACTGCACCGCTGAATATACCGATCTCTTTGGTGACTGGGAGTGCAGCTCTTTTGTTAATGACAGTCGCAGGACGATGGTGGAAGAAAGGTAAGGGAGCTGTAGTTTCAGTTAATCATGTACTGCGTTATGCGCCTTGGCAAATTGTATTATTCTCGCTCGGTATGTATTTGGTGGTCTATGGTTTGGGTAATGCTGGACTTACCGATTTAGGGGTGAAGGTTCTCCAAGCTCTTGCTAATCAAGGTGACTTTGTCGCAACAATAGGTACAGGTTTTTTATCAGCCATTGTTGCATCAATCATGAATAATATGCCTTCTACCTTGGTAGGTGCGCTAGCGATTGAGCAAGCACAAGTTTCTGCTGCTACCCAAGAATTAATGATTTATGCAAATATTATAGGAAATGATTTAGGCCCTAAATTTACGCCTATAGGTAGCCTTGCTACTTTGTTGTGGCTACATGTCTTAGCTGGAAAAGGTTATGAAATTAAATGGAGACAATACGTGAAGATTGGTTTGTTGATTACTCCTCCAGTACTATTAGCTACGCTTATCGCTCTCGTATGCTGGTTATCGGTGCTGTCCACTATTTAATATAACGATAGTTGAATAATACTAATTTAAAACTAGGATAAGTGAGCAATGAAATGGATTAATAGTATTGCTCTGATACACAAGCTTCTTAGTACTGAAGTAACAACTCAGCTGCTAACACCCCCTGAGCTTCCCCCAGCACCCTAATCACCTTAATCTTGCCCCACAGCTCCTTGGCCTCAGGATAATGCCTTGACATCATCGCTAGCCATTGCTTATAGCGACCAAGCAAACGGTTTTCACTAGTGTCGGGACCGTAGAGCAGAGTACGGCCTTCTAAAAATCGGATTTGCATTTGCAGTAGTTCAGACCAATTGTATAAGGCAGTAT
>JAAYRZ010000024.1 GCA_012518515.1 Alcaligenaceae bacterium | reverse complement strand
CCTTCTAGGGCATGGAAGCAAGCGGCTTTTAAAGACCCGAAGCAGCAAACTTGGTTTCCGGGAGAAACAATTTCTGTAGCAGTAGGCCAAGGTTATAACGCCTTTACGATTATGCAATTAGCACAAGCGACGGCAACTCTCGCAGCAGATGGGGTGTATACCCGTCCGCATATTGTAAATTGGCTTGAGAATCCGACCTTGAGAAGAGCTGAGCAGGTTGTATCTGCACCCGAATATACAATTGATTTACGCCAAGAGGATATTGATGTTGTTAAAGGGGCGTTAGCTGAAGTGCCCACTCATGGTACGGCACGCCGAGTGTTTCAGGGTGCAAACTATAAGTCAGCAGGTAAAACAGGTACAGCTCAAGTATTTAGCCTAAGAGGAGCTACTTATAATGCTCGTAATCTTGATAAGCGTCTACATGATCATGCGCTTTATATGGGTTATGCACCGATTGATAACCCAAGCATAGCACTTGCCGTGATTGTGGAAAACGGTGGTTGGGGTTCAACGGTGGCTGCGCCTATTGCTAGAAAGGTTTTTGATTATTGGCTTGACGATGATGTGCAAAGTCGGAATCAACAGAGCTATACGCCGAACTTTCTTGATATAGAGGGTGATATCACAGAGATGGTTTCTCCTGATATTGAAATCCCTGATGCACCGACAAATATTAAAGAAGAGGAAGTGCCTCAGCCATTGCCGGAGATCTTAGGGTATCCAAATTCGACTAAGCAAACTCGCAAAACACAAGAACAATCAACGGCAGAGCCAAGTCAGGTAAGGGCAGTGACTCAAACTCAAGTAAATGAGAGGATCGACTCATGATGACGAAACTCATGCATCAGATGCTTCGTTCTCTACGTTGCTTTGATTGGCCTTTATTAATTATTTTAGTAGCGTTTTTTGGTTTAAGTATTCTGGTCATGCACTCTGCCGTGGGAAGTACGGACTATCGATTTGCTGGCCAATTAAGAAATTTTACGATTGCTTTTTTTGCTATGTGGGCAATGGCAATGATCAAACCTCCAGTCCTAATGCGTTTAGCGGTACCGGCGTATGTGTTTGGGTTATTGTTGCTACTTGCAGTGGTCTTTTTTGGGGTGACGCAAAAGGGTGCAACACGTTGGTTAAACTTGGGTTTTGCTACGATTCAACCTTCTGAAATGATGAAATTAGCTATGCCATTAATGCTGGCTTGGTATTTTGACCGTTACCGAAATAGCTTGTCGCTTGTTGATTTTGTGGTAGCTACAGTGATCTTGATGGTGCCCTTTGCCTTAATTATCAAGCAACCTGACTTAGGAACGGCGTTATTAGTTTTAGGTAGTGGTATTTTTGTTATTTATTTTGCCGGTTTGTCCTTTAAACTGATTGTGCCGGTATTTGTGATTGGAGTAACGGCACTGACACTGATCATTAGTTATCAGGAGGTGCTTTGCCAGCCTGATTTCGATTGGGTCATTTTGCATGATTACCAAAAGCATCGGGTATGTACTTTAATGGACCCCACTAAGGATCCCCTAGGTAAGGGCTTTCATACGATACAGGGGATGATTGCCATCGGTTCTGGTGGGGTTTACGGTAAAGGGTATATGCAAGGAACACAAACGCATCTTGATTTTATCCCTGAGCGGACGACGGATTTTATTTTTGCTGTGTATGCCGAAGAGTTTGGTCTGTATGGCTGCATTTTTTTATTGGCTTTATATACGCTATTGCTTGGACGTGGTTTTATGATTTCCTTAAAGGCCAAGACACAATTTGGCCGTCTTTTAGCGGGCGCCATTACCATGACTTTCTTTGTCTATATTTTTGTCAATATGGGCATGGTGATGGGGATTTTGCCAGTAGTCGGCGTACCTTTGCCATTTATGAGCTACGGTGGTACGGCTTTGGTTACTCTAGGATTGGCTTGTGGGATGTTGATGAGTATTTCCAATTATGTGCCTAGTATTGCGGATCAAAGACAGTATCTGGAGCGCTAAGAACACAGGACTTTTACATTATTTAAGATTGGCTGCGCTCAAGGTATCTAATAAAGTACTAACCGGTTTAGGTAGAGGGAGAGTCTCCCAGTTATTCAAAGGATAGTATTGGTAGTCGGGGCTGATGTCTAATAAGTGCTGATGGTTTTTAAGTTGGTATAAAAAAGCCTGTATATGCAGTTTGAAATGACTGAATATATGCTCAAAAGCGGCCATTTTAATAAGCTCTTTATCTGATGTGATTTGTAACCCCTGATTTTGCAGGTGGTGTAGCAATTGCTCCTTATCGCTAAATTCGGGTAGTGAGAGCAGGCCGCCCCATATACCTTCTTGGGGGCGTTGCTTTAGTAAAATCTTGCCATCGCAGACGAGCATGAGCATCACGGTGCGGCGAGTTGGTGTGGATTTTCTAGCTTTGGGTGTTGGTAGTTCACGTTGTAAGCCATGTTTTTTGGCATAGCAGTTACTCTGTATAGGGCAGTCATCACACTTAGGACTGGAGCGAGTACAGACCAATGAACCAAAATCCATTAGTGCTTGGGTATAACGAGCCATATTCACCTTGGTTTTATCTTGCAAGGCTTCGTTAAGCACTGCTTCTGCCTGTGACCAGAGTTGACGGTCTACGGCAGCGGTGCTTGTTACTCCCTTAATGCCAAAGTATCGTGTAAAGAGTCGTTTGACATTGCCATCCATAATAGGTGTTGGACTACCATAGCAAAAAGCCATAATTGCATGAGCGGTGGAGCGTCCTATACCGGGTAAGGCGACAATTTCTTCATAGCTTGTTGGAAATACTCCCTCATAGTCAGTCGCAACGATTTGGGCGCAGCGGTGTAGGTTACGGGCGCGAGCATAGTAGCCAAGTCCAGCCCAGTAGCTCATTACTTCAGATTGCTCTGCTTCAGCTAGTGATAGTAGGGTGGGAAAGCGCCGCAGAAAACGTTGGTAGTAGTCAATTACAGTGGCTACTTGCGTTTGCTGAAGCATAATTTCTGATAGCCAGACTTTGTAGGGGTCTTGGCATTGCCAAGGTAAATCGTGACGCCCATGTGCTTGTTGCCAGGCACATAGGCTTTGTACAAAATTACTCATTGATAATTAAAACTTACTATGACGTGTAACTGACCAACGAGCAGCAGCGGCGGCAACTATCATGGCTACTACAATGCTGAATAACAACCAGAATAGTTCGGGTAGATGTACCATAAAAGGTTGCTCGTAGGTCTCGGTGACTACCTCTTTGATTGAGCTATTAACCATAATTAGGGAGAGCCAGCTTAGGCCTACCGCTACTATACCTGCAAAGAAACCGACAACCGCACCAAAGTATAAAAATGGTCTGCGTACAAAGGTTTCTGTCGCTCCAACTAAGCGAGCCACAGCAATTTCATCGCGTTGAACTAGGGCTTGCATACGAACAGTATTAAAGACGGTAGCGATAACCACCACGGATACACCGGCAGCAAGCAATATCAGGACTACCTTGATGAAAGTCATAATTGCTTGAAGCTTTTGTACCCATTCGCTATCAAATTGGACTAAATCGACTTGTTCGTAAACAGTGAATTGATCGGCCATGGAGAGTACTTGCTCAGAATTGATAAAGTCCTTGCCCGAGCTGCTTAAAGTAACAATAATGGCGTGTGGAAGAGGGTTTTTAGGTAATACACTGAGTGATTCTGACCAAGCTGGTGTATTTTTTAAATCCTCTAGTGCCTTATTTTTATCGACTACTTCGATCTGCTGAATCAGCTCAGAGCCTTCTTCTCTGATGCTAAAAGCCAAGCTCTCAGTTTCCTCAAGGCTGACTGTATCCTTCATAAATAAGGTGATTGCCGGGTTAACCGAAACTGTACGCGTAACGGGTTCCAGAGAAACTAATAAAGAGGCTGCAATTAAAGGCAGAGACAATACAAAAGCAATGACAAGAATATTTGCCAGAGAAGAGAAAGGTGTCTGATTAATACGACGCAAAGCCACTCTTAGGGCGTATGCATGCTGTCTTAGCCAACTACGCATGATGGGCTCCTAGGTCAATGAATTTGCCCGGTTCTACCAGCAAGGTACGATTAGCGTGTTGCTGTAGTAAAGGCTTATCGTGTGATGCGATGAGGGTGGTGACGCCGACTTGATTGAAGTCTTTGAAGACATCCAAAATTAAGCGTGCGTTTTCTTGGTCAAGGTTAGCCGTTGGTTCATCAGCAAGTAAGATGGCTGGACGATTAACAATGGCGCGAGCAATGGCTAAGCGCTGCTGTTCGCCGCCGGACAGCTCAATAGGATTCATCTTTTCTTTGCCGCCAAGACCGACCTTGTAGATGGCTGCACGAGCTCTAGCCTCAGCGGTTTTGGTGCTGTGACCCATGACCGCCATAGGAAGCATGACATTAGCTAAGGCATTACGATCAAAAAGTAGATGAGTGTCTTGTAAAATAATTCCGACGCGACGACGCAAAAAAGGACGCTCCCTAGATTGCATCTTGTCGAGACGCTGTCCCTTGATCGCGATCATGCCACGACTAGGCTTTTCTAAGCCGCCAATGAGTTTCAGCAAGGTAGACTTACCTGCACCCGAAGGGCCGGATACAAAAATAAACTCGCCTGGATTAATTTTAAAATTAAGATCGGCGAGAATATTTGGTCCCTGACCATAGGATTTGAATACGTGTTGGAATTCAATCATTAATTGTCCGAGGAAAAACTACAAATAAACTATTTACTAGGTGATTTTAACAGTAATACGGAGCTTTTAGCTTAGCTCATTGGTGGCTTTCTGTTAAACTTTAACAATAATAATTGTTACTTTTTAGTAAAGGAAATGTGATGGGAAGTTATGTTTCTGAGCTGACTCAGTTCATCAATCAATTTAAAAAAGATAATCCCAATACCGAGCAGGAGCAACGTGAGGGACGCTTACGCCTATGGGACAAGAAAATAGATCTAGAGATGCAGGAGCAGTATAAAGCCGCTCGCGTGCCTCAAAAACCCTATGTTTATCATAACAAATAAGCGCTAGTCTAGAGCACCACCCGCATGTCTGTTGGTGAGTCTGAATTATCTCAGTTGCACAATCCAAGGATTGATAGTACGCCGGACACGGTTGATAATGTGGCCTTAGCTCGCCTTTATGGCGAGCCTTTATTTAATGTGCCGCAGGATTTATACATCCCACCGGATGCGCTGCAGGTTTTTTTAGAGGCCTTTGAAGGGCCGCTTGACCTCTTGTTATATCTTATTCGTAAGCAGAATTTTAATGTTCTAGACATCCCTATGGCTGAGGTAACTCGGCAGTATTTGGGTTATGTCCATCAAATTCGTGAGCATAATTTGGAGCTCGCAGCAGAGTATCTCTTGATGGCTGCCATGCTGATAGAGATTAAATCACGTATGCTGTTGCCTGTTAAAAAGACCGATACTGATGAAGAGGTTGATGACCCACGTGCAGAGCTGGTACGCCGATTATTAGAGTATGAGAGGATGAAATTGGCGGCACGTCATCTGGACGAATTGCCACAATTAGGCCGAGACTTTCAACGTGCCAGTGCCTATAGAGATGTTGAGGTGGAGCAGTTACTCCCAGAGGTTAGTCCTGATGATTTGAAGCAGGCTTGGGCTGAAATCATGCGTCGGGCCCAACTCAATAAACGACATCATATTAGTCGTGAGCAGTTTTCGGTGCGAGAGCATATGGGACATATTTTACGTCGTTTGGGTGGAGTCCGATTTATGGAGTTTAAGGAGCTTTTTATCGAGCGACTTGACTCCGGTGAAACTGCAGCGGTGGTTGTGGTTCACTTTTTAGCTTTGTTAGAATTGGCTCGTGAAAGTTTGGTGGAAATCACTCAAGCTGAGCCTTATGCCCCTATTTACGTTCGTCTTGCTTATATCAGCATGACGGAGGTTGTGGAGAATTAATTTGAAAGTTGTACGTACTATTGAGGAATTACGTCAGCAATTAAGTGGTCAATTACGTACTGCTTATGTGCCGACGATGGGTAATTTACACGAAGGGCATTTATCCTTAATGCGGATGGCTCGCCAATATGGTGATCCAGTCGTTGCCAGTATTTTTGTGAACCCCTTGCAGTTTGGGCCTAATGAGGATTTTGACACCTATCCGCGGACCTTGGAAGAGGATATTGAGAAGTTAGAAGCATTACGTGATGTATATGTACTATTTGCACCGACTCTTAAGGAAATCTATCCAGAACCTCAAAGCTTTAGCGTACAAACTCCTGATAATCTAGGTCATATTCTAGAGGGTGAGGCGCGTCCTGGTTTCTTTGAGGGAGTCTCTACCGTATTGATGAAGTT
>JAAYRZ010000196.1 GCA_012518515.1 Alcaligenaceae bacterium | reverse complement strand
TGGCCATTGGGATCCAGAGGAAACAGGTTCTCATAAAGGACCTTGGGCTGATGGTCACAAAGGTGACTTGCCAGCTCTCTATGTAGATCCTGAGGGCAGTATTAACTACCCAGTGGTTGCTCCTCGCATTAGTGATATTAATGAGCTTAGGGGCTTAGCGCTGATGATTCACGTTGGTGGTGATAACTACAGTGATGACCCATTACCATTAGGTGGCGGTGGTGCTCGTAATCTGTGCGGTGTGATTAAATAATTTCTCAAGCACATTAATAAACCCCATGATTTAATTTTGGTCATGGGGTTTTTTAATGATGTCTCCGATTTCATAGATTATTTGGTGTTCAAGACCGTCGACCAAAAATAAATGAAAGAACTGCAATTATTAAGAAGATAAAGAATAGTACTTTTGCAATACCGGCAGCGGTTCCGGCAATGCCGCCAAAACCCAAGACAGCGGCAATTAATGCAATCACTAAGAATACAACAGCATAATGCAGCATGATTTTCTCCTTTCTTTTATAAAGAATGAACTTTTACTTTAAAGTAATAAGGCATTGTTAACTACCCTTAATTTGAAATTAATCTCTAAGAATTGTAAGAGTGATGGTGTTTGTTTAACTTAGTTTGTTAGAGTGTAAGTAGTGGTTAGCATTGTCATTACATGTTTAAAACTGTTCAGGTGTCCATATGCAAAAGACTGAGTTTTGTGAGCGTTTTGATTTAAGTTATCCGATTGTTCAAGCGCCGATGGCTGGTGTGACTACGCCTCTACTAGCGGCAGAAGTAAGAAAGGCTGGCGCCTTACCGTCACTTGGTTGTGGGGCTATGAGCCCTGAAGTGCTCGAAAAAAATATTGTTGAGTATATGGACTTAGTCTCAGAGTCCGAGTCACCCTTAATTAATATTAATTTTTTCTCGCACCAAGTGGAGATGGTTGATGAGGCGGCAAATGCTGCATGGCTTAAGGAGTTGTCCCCTTTATTTAAGCGTTTTGAAGCTCAAACTCCAGATACGCTTAATGTTATTTATCATAGTCTTCTCACAGTTGATGAGCGAGTTGAGATTTTATTAGCCAAGCAGCCACAGATCGTTAGTTTTCACTTTGGATTACCATCAGAAAAGGTTCTTGATAAGCTAAAGGCGGCAGGTGTTGCGATTTTTGCTAGTGCCTGTCATCTTGATGAGGCTAAATTATTGGAGGCGGCAGGCGTTGATTATAT
The DNA here is from genome assembly GCA_012518515.1 of Alcaligenaceae bacterium. Classification (GTDB taxonomy): domain Bacteria; phylum Pseudomonadota; class Gammaproteobacteria; order Burkholderiales; family Burkholderiaceae_B; genus Oligella. The sequence goes on along the minus strand of JAAYRZ010000196.1, from coordinate 5,658 downwards.
TGTGGCTCAAGGCTATGAGGCAGGGGGTCATCGCGGTATTTTTGATCCGATGATGGATAAGGAGTTAGGAACCTTAGAACTATTAAAATTACTCAAAAAAGAGTGTTATACCCCTATTATCGCTGCGGGTGGTTTGATGGACGGGCATGACATCCGTCTTATGCTGGAGCATGGGGCTGAAGCGGTACAGTTAGGTACGGCCTTTGTTCTTTGTCCTGAAAGTGCAGCATCTAAAGAGTATAGGGAGCAATTAAGAGTTCACGCCAAAACTAATTCTGAAACCCTTGTTAGTGCTGATATATCGGGTCGTCCTGCCCGTGGTTTAAAAACTAAATTAACCGATTTAGGGATTAGGCTGAGAGAAGTAGAGCAATTGAAACGACCAGCTTACCCCGTTTTATATGATGCTAATAAGCAGTTAAATGAAGTTGCTCTCAGGCAGGGCGATGATGGTTATGGAGCCTATTGGTCAGGAACTGGACTAAGCCGAATTATGGAAATGCCAGCGCAGGAACTAATCAAGCAACTAGTCACAGAAGCCGCTGATTAAGCTTAAGGCTTAATTAATAAAAATCCCCGAACAGAAAATCTCTATCCGGGGAGTATTCAAATACTAAATTTGATGAATAAAAGCAAGACAACTTAGGCAAACAAGCCAGCTTGAAAATCATTAAAAGCTTGCATGATTTCTTCTCTTGAATTCATCACAAAGGGACCATGTTGAACAATAGGCTCATTTAATGGTTTACCAGCGAGTACTAGGACACGAGCGCTTTCATTACCTGTTTTTAAGCGGATGCCATCTGCTTCGGGAGCATTGCTTAGAAGTGCTAACTGGGTTGCTACTACTTCGGTGCCATTAGCCTCTAATTTACCCTCGTAGACTACGATAAAGGCATTATGCGTTGTTGGTATGACAGCATCAAATGATTGATTAGCTGGAATATGTACATCAAGGTAGAGAGGCTCGGTGTTTTCACGTTGTAGTGCAGCCTCAATACCATCGCTACGCCCAGCGATTACGGTAACTGCTACACCGTCATCATTAGTGTATTTTGATAAGTCATTAGCTTGAAAATCCTGATACCAGGGTGTGATCATTTTATCTTTAGCAGCGAGGTTTAGCCATAATTGAAAACCACGCATAACACCATCCTCCTGCTGTGGGATTTCAGAATGAATTAGACCGCTGCCTGCAGTCATCCATTGTACACCGCCATTTTCCAAAAGGCCTTCGTTGCCCTTGCTGTCACGGTGCAGCATACGTCCTTCGATCATATAGGTCACTGTCTCGAAGCCGCGGTGCGGGTGGTTTGGAAAACCGGCAATATAATCATCGGGGTTGTCACTACCGAAACAGTCCAACATCAAGAAAGGATCCAGACGTTGTTGCAAGTTGTTGCTAAATAGACGAGTGAGCTTAACGCCAGCTCCGTCGCTGGTTTCCTGTCCACGATAAATTTGTTCGACTTGACGAGATTGAGTGATTTTAGACATGTGTACTCCTAAACTATTGGTAGATAGATGAGTAGCGTAATTGAGTTGAGTATGCCTTAGTATATGAGGGCAAGAGCGGAAAGTGCAAGAGAAGGAGAGATTGAAATTAACTACCACTCAGATTGATTTTGACTCTGAGCGGTAGTTTTAGAACTGGCTTATTGTCTGGGTAGGCGAGCAAATGGATCCAGTAGAGGTTTAACGCTTTCGACGATGGCTGCATTGCTAGCGCGCCATGGATTAATGTCCAAACCGCCGCGTCGCGTATAGCGTGCCATCACAAAGAGTGAATGAGGGGCGCAGCGCTCTATTAAATCATTGTAAATTTCCTCAACGCAGAGTTCATGGAAGCCATTATGCTGACGATAAGACACGATGTACTTTAAAAAAGCTGCTGGATCGATTGCTTGGCCTTGATAAGCAATCACGACTGTGCCCCAATCTGGCTGGTCAGTGACAGGGCAATTGGACTTTAGGAGGTTTGAGTACAGGATGTGCACTTGTTCTGGTTCGTCGCTACTTTGTGCTGTATCTATCAGCTTTAGTAGTGCAGGATCAGGTTCGTAGCCGTTTATCTCCACTTCTAATTCATCAACGCAACTACCTGGAATGCTGATGATTTGGCAAGTATTCCACTCGTTGCTTAGTTTAAGCTCGATGTGAACAGGCCCACCGCTGGCTTTAGCTAGATCTTCTTGGAACCTATCGATAACTTCTTGAGTACTCTCAAATTTACTTTGATTAAATGAGTTTAGGTAAAGTTTGAAAGACTTGGACTCAATCAGGTAGGGATTACTCTGTTCAAAGCTAAAAGAGACAATGGCGACTACGGGCTTGCCTTTAGGGTCCAACCATGACACTTCAAAAGCAGTCCAGATATCAGCACCGATCCAGTGCGATACTAATTCTGCGTTTAAACTTTGACGTGTTTCGGCACGTGCGATTGGAAATAGTTGGGAAGGATCGTATTGATCCGGATAGAGGGTTTCTTGCCCTAAATTGCTATCAGTGACTTTATTGCTCATTTACTTTTCTAAAAACTTGTACCACCTGTGGCTGAGAGCCGAGTTTACTGCCGTTGTTGTCAGCACTATCTTCAAGGTCTGGATAGTTTTCAGTATCAAAGGCAGTATCACCCTCCGGATTTTCTCGGAAATCAGGTGCTAAATTAACAAAATCAAATAATTCCCTGTCCATTAGATGGGAGGGAATAATATTGGCTAAGGCTTTATAAGTATTCCATACTTTTTTGGGGCTTTCTTTTTCCCAAGCGCGAATCATGCGATTAATCTCTTGACGCTTGAGATTTTCCTGAGAGCCACAGAGGTTACAGGGAATAATTGGAAACTGTTGAATTTCGGCAAACTTGATGATGTCGCTTTCGGCGAGATAGGCTAAGGGCCTAATCACGGTATGCTTACCATTATCAGAAACCAGTTTGGGTGGCATGGATTTGAGTTTGGCTGCGTAAAACAGGTTCAGGAAAAAGGTCGCTAAAATGTCATCTCGATGGTGACCAAGCGCAATTTTATTACAGCCAAATTCTTCTGCTACCCGATATAAAATACCACGACGCAGACGAGAACAAAGCGAACAGGTAGTCTTGCCTTCAGGAATCACACGCTTTACGATGGAGTAGGTGTCCTGGTTTTCAATATGAAAGGGAACACCGATAGAACTCAAATACTCAGGTAAAATATGCTCTGGAAAACCGGGTTGTTTCTGGTCAAGGTTAACTGCCAGTAACTCAAACTTGATCGGGGCACGTTTCTGCAGGGTGCGTAGAACTTCTAACAAAGTATAGGAGTCTTTGCCACCGGATAGACAGACCATGACCTTGTCGCCATCTTCGATCATATTGTAATCAACGATGGCGTGACCTGTTTCACGGATAATTTTTTTAGTGAGCTTATTGTTACGGACGCGTTGACGTTCAGGGGTATTAGCTTCTTTGGGGTTTAAAGTGGATTGGCTCATGGTATATGCGATGAATTAGCGGCTAAGATTAAACTCAATACCGACAGCATCACAGTCATCAAAGGCTGAAGGCTTACTGATGCGTAGCTTGACGGCCGTGACATCGTTAAAGTCACCGAGTAAGCGTGCAGCGATCATTTGACCCAGGGCTTCTACTAGGTGTACGTGTTTACGTGTGCATTCCTCGATAATTGCCTGGCGTAAAAGCCTATAATCAAGCACACTTTTAATATCGAGGTCGTCAACATGTTGGGTCTGTTGTACGCTAATCTCTGCGTCGATATAAATACGCTGTGTATTTTTCAGTTCACGCGGCAAAACGCCAACACGCGCTTCAATCGCTAGGCGCTCAAAAAAGATTGTTATTGTATTCATAGTGTTTGCAAAAAATAATTAGGCTATATTTTAGTCTCTTGTTTAAAGAAATACTTGTATTTAAAAGGATTTGTCACAATGACTGCTACCCTAAATTATTCGGATAGACTGCTTTATGATGCGCTTATTGTTGGTGCAGGAGTGGCCGGAGTTACGTGTGCTGTGTGGTTAAAGCGGATGGGGTATTCGGTGCTGTTGTTAGAGGCTAGCAAACAAGTCGGTGGTATGTGTGCTCGCAACCCATTTTTAGATGAGTGGAATCCTACCGCACCTCACCTGACTGGTAAGCAGGTAGCGGCTAATTTAGTGAGGAGTTTGGCACTGGCTGAGATTGAGCCTTGTTTTAATTATGAGGTGCAAGCAGTGAGACCCTTGTCCGGAGCCTTTGAAGTCAAGGCCGTAAGTGATAGTACTGAGCATTATTTACAAGCTAAAAAATTGGTCGTTGCAACTGGCGTAGATTATAAAGAGCCTGTCGAGTGTGAAGGGCGACAATTTGATGATGTGTTGATCGGTGCAGGCGCTAGATTAAATAACTATGATTTCAATGGTAAGCGGGTTGCTGTGCTTGGCGGTGGTGACAATGCTTTAGAAAATGCGCTATTTGCTCAAAATAGAGGAGCAGCAGAGGTTATGGTTTATGCCCGTACATTTCGTGGTCAACAGCATTGGTTAGAGCGACTTCATCCTGAGCAGGTGCGTGTTGGTGACTATGTTTTTGATCCGCTACATAAAGAAGTGGCGGGACAGGCATATGATGTGGTTTTGGTCTTTTATGGCTATGAACCCCAAGCTCAATGGCTCAAGGATTTGAATGTCGTTTATGATGCAAAAAACTACTTAGAAGTTGATTTTGCTACGACCGAAACTGCGGTAGAGGGGCTCTATGCCATCGGTGAGGTCACGAGACGACAGCATCCATGTGTCGTAACCGCGATGGCTGATGGGGTAACGGCGGCTAAGGCTATTCAAAAGGCTTTGCAGCTAGCCTAGTTTAATGATCGATTTCAGAGTGAATGGCGGCGCAAATCTCGGGCAGAGTATTGATAAAACGCAACGTGGGTCGATGCAAAATATCGACATCTACCGAAATAAGCTGTTCTGCTTGTAGGTTGAGGCCGAGGTTTTTAAATAGCGCCAGTATTATGGCTCTTGATTCTTGTTTGCTCTCAGGATGGGATGCTTTATAGCCGTGAATCACTACATCGGGCTTTTTAATGAGTAATTCTTCTGGATTAACAATAAAGCTGCTTAGTTTTATTTCGCTAAAAATATTCTGTGTATTACAGCTTTTGATGGCCTGACTTAAAAAAGCCTTATCGCTTACGCTATAAAGTGGTTGCTCAGAAATTAGGAAAAATACCGATTTGCTGGCTTTATCCTGGTAATTTTCAACCAATTCAAGCCATTGCGTTTCTGTGTTATCGATTCTTTTTTCTACTTCTAAACGTTTTTTTTCATCTGCTTGAGCAATGACTAGTACCTTGCGCCAATCTGCAAATAAAGCAGGGATTGACTCGGGTTGTGAGCTAATCACATTGACAGTTGAGGAGTCAAAGACCGTTTCATAATGATGAGTGGGGAGAAAGCTAAGCACAATATCCGGCTTATATAGGAGAAGTAACTCCTGATTTGGTTGAAGTCCAGAGCCTACGTTGGCAACGTCTTTCACCTCGGGAGGGTAGTTGCTGAAATTATCAGTCGCGACAAGTTGCTCTTTTAGTTCTAGGTCGTAGACCATCTCTGTCAGATGAGGTGACAGGCTAATAATACGGGGAGCTTCCTTAGCTAAAGCGACTTGGTTGAGAG
>JAAYRZ010000195.1 GCA_012518515.1 Alcaligenaceae bacterium | reverse complement strand
TGGTAGAAGTGGTAGGACCTTTTAAGAGAATATAAGATGCAACACTGACCATAATTAAAAGTGCAATCGCTTTGATGAAGCGAGTAAGGTTGCGCCATCGTCGCTCCTTAATGGATTCGAATAAGAATTCGTGCATGAACTCTTCGGCTGTCAGTGGTTCTAGGGATTGCTTTTTTTTATTTTTAAACATCATGAATTAGTTCTACGAGGTATAAATAACAAAGTCTGTGACAAATGATGTTCACAGACTTCGCTCAGAATATTAAGTGGTAAAGAGTGAGTTTAACTTACCATGTCAGGACATCACTAAAAGTGCTACCCTCTCTAATCGTAAATCTTAACTCCTTCTCTACACCGTTGCTAGTGGCTAGCAACTTATAGGTGCCGGGCTTTAGTTGCAAATATAGTAGGGGACCTACATCATCATCTTCGAAAATCGGTGCATCCTGAGCATCAAGAATTCGTATCTGTAGGTTATTTAGATAAGCGCGATCGGTAGCATTAGCAAAACTGAACTGTGCATTATAGTCTGCGGCGTGTTGGCGTAGTTCGCCCAACTCCTCCTGACCAACACCACCAGTTATGTAGCTGACCTGCTGGTCGTTGGTATCTTGTCGAACTTGGGCATGTGCCACGCTATAACTACTTAAGGCTAAACCAAAGCTCAGCGCACTGGTTAAGAGGATGCGTTGAGCCTGTGCCTGATAAAGTGCAAAAACCTTCATCTAAAACTCCTGTGTACTTATATATCAGTTTCATTGTATGCGCTAAAAGTCAGTATGATAGTTAGCGATCATTACAGGAGTTTTGCAAGATGTAAATGGACATAATTTGAATCAGTTGTTCGGTTGAAATACAACAATACTATAAACCATTAGCCAAAAAATAAATAGGTCACAAAAATAGCCGCTACTACACCGGCCATCTCGGCTATTAGAGCGCAGGGTAGGGCATGACGGGTGTTTTTGATGGCGACAGAACCAAAATACACGGCTAGGACATAAAAGGTGGTTTCAGTTGAACCCTGAATAATGGCTGAGGCGCGGGCTGCAAAGTCATCCGGACCGCGGGCATTCATAAGTTCTACCATCAGGCCACGAGCGCCAGAGCCACTTAGGGGCTTCATCAAGGCCACTGGCATGGCTTCAACAAAGCGACTATCAAAACCTAGACTCTCGACGATAAAACGGATGCCGTTGACTAAGTAGTCCATGGTTCCAGAGCTTCTGAAGACAGAAACCGCCACCAGAATTGCCACTAAGTAGGGGATGATTTTGACGGCCACTTCAAAACCTTCTTTGGCCCCTTCCACAAAAGCTTCGTAAGCATTAATCCGTCTGATAAAGGCCATGAAAATAAAGGAGGTAAAGATGCCAAAGAGCACCAGATTACCGAAAACCTTCGAGATCACATTAATTTCTTCCGGTGCTAGGGTAGTAAAGTATAGCAATGTCCCAATCACAGCGACCGTGAGACCACCCAGATAGAGCATGACGGTACGATTGAAGAGATTGATTTTCTGATAAAAGGACACTACCAACAAAGCTGTTAAAGTAGAGAAAAAGGTAGCAATCAGAATCGGTAAGAAAACATCAGATGGATAGGCAGCACCTGCTTGTTGTCGCAGTGCCAAGATGGAAATTGGTAGCAGCGTCAGACTGGAGGCATTGAGCGTAATGAACATGATTTGCGCATTTGTCGCCGTATCCGGGTGTTCATTCAGTGTCTGCAATTCTTTCATAGCCTTGAGGCCTAGAGGCGTTGCTGCATTATCCAGACCGAGGGCGTTGGCCGAGAAGTTCATCAAGATAGAGCCCATGGCCGGGTGATTTTTAGGAATGCCGGGAAACAGATGTCGGAAAAAAGGATTAACTAGGCGAGAAAGTAGATCAATGACGCCGGCCCTTTCGCCGATTTTCATGATACCGAGGGCAAAGGCCATGATCCCGATCAGTCCAAGGGCAATGGTAGCAGCGGTTTGTGAGCTGTCAAATAGTGCATTGACAATGTCCTGAAATACTTCTGTGTCACCATTAAGCAGTTTTATCACCGCCACAATAAAGGTGATAAAAAAGAAAAACATCCAAATAAGATTTAAAGCCATAATAATTTCCGCTGCTGTTTTGCTCATTATG
>JAAYRZ010000023.1 GCA_012518515.1 Alcaligenaceae bacterium | reverse complement strand
GGAACGGCATCACGCACCGATTTTACTAGTTTATGGACTACGTCCGGCTCATCTAACAACACTGAACCACCACGGTGCCGATTGACTGTTTTTGCAGGACAGCCAAAGTTGATATCAATGGCAGGCGCACCTAGTTCAACCGCTCTAAGCGCATTTTCTGCCAGCATATCGGGATTATTACCGAGTAGTTGCACGTGCACAGGTGTACCACTAGCTGTTTTACCACCACGCTCCAGTTCAGGGCAGGCGAAGTAAAAAGCGTTCTTAGGCAACAAACTATCCGTAATACGGATAAACTCGGTGACACACCAATCAAACTCACCGGTAGCAGTGAGTAGATCGCGCATCAAGGGATCGGTCAACCCCTCCATGGGGGCGAGAATAAGTTTCACAGTGGATGATTAAATTAGCAGGAATATTTTTGATAGCTGATAGTATATCTAAGTCATCAGCAGGTCAATCTGCATCGAAAATTAGGTGTAAAAATATTAGGAGTAAGCATGTCACTACAAGCAGGAATTTATCAGCATTATAAAGGGCAGCTATATCAAGTGTATCGCACGGTCAGACATAGTGAGACAGAGGAGGTGCTGGTGTACTATCAGTGCCTTTATGGTGATTACTCCTATTGGGTGAGGCCTTTAACCATGTTTACAGAGCAGGTGCTCAATAGTGAGGGCCAGGAAGTACCGCGTTTTAAGCTGATTCAGGCGTTGTAGTGCTTGTATAGAACAGTACAATTAAAAATGGGGTCGATGTGAGCGACCCCATAGAGCTTAAAATAACCAGGTTTCAGGTTTTTGTATTGGCTTATCGTCATAGAAAGTGACAAAGCCTTTGACTACGCGAATCACATACCAGATCGTGGTCAAAAAACCCAAAATAATACCAATCCCGACAAAGGTCAGAACAAAGCTGGTCACACCGTATAAAAGTCCTATCCAGAAGGTACGAATCAAGTAGGTGACGTGACCTTGGTAAATCGAACCGTTATAGTCGCTGCGCTTTAAATAAGCCATTACTAAACCGGCAATAGTGATTAAACCACCGGTAAAGAGTCCAACTGCAAAAACAATATAAGTTATTAAGAGGTACTTCTTTTGCTTTTCAGTGACTAGCTCAGTAGGCTGAAGTTGGTTGCTGAAGTCTTGCATAGGTATCCTTTTGATAGTCGCAGTTACAACAAGGTGCTAAATAGAGAGACGATGAAATTAAAGCACTTTAAGCTCTTTTTTTCAAGCACTGAAGGTTAAAAAAGCGCGTTCTTCAGAATCGCGCTTTTTACTACAGAATTCTACTTTTTCATCATGTCGTAGAATTCGGCGTTATTTTTGGTTTCTTTAATTTTACCAAGAATAAACTCCATCGCTTCCACTTCATCCATATCATGGATGAACTTACGCAAGATCCAGACCTTTTGTAGGTCCTCAGGCTTCATCAGTAGCTCTTCGCGGCGAGTACTTGATTTGTTCAAGTTGATGGCAGGGTAGAGTCGTTTTTCGGCAAGACGACGTTCTAGGTGAACCTCGGAGTTACCGGTACCCTTAAATTCTTCATAAATTACATCGTCCATACGGCTACCGGTTTCAATCAGGGCCGTACCGATGATGGTTAATGAACCACCTTCTTCGACATTACGGGCGGCACCGAAGAAGCGTTTAGGGCGGTGTAGTGCATTCGCGTCCATACCACCGGTGAGCACCTTACCTGATGCTGGGATCACGGTGTTGTAGGCACGAGCTAAGCGGGTAATCGAGTCGAGCAGGATGATAACGTCTTTTTTCATTTCAACCAGACGTTTCGCCTTCTCGATGACCATCTCCGCAACTTGTACGTGACGGGTTGCTGGCTCATCAAAGGTTGAGGCAACGACTTCACCGCGTACTGTTCTCTGCATCTCGGTCACTTCCTCAGGACGCTCGTCGACCAGTAAAACGATAAGTGTCGCTTCAGGGTGATTGGTCGTGATTGATTGAGCAATGTGCTGCATCATCACGGTTTTACCGGATTTTGGTGGTGCCACAATTAAGGCACGTTGACCCTTACCAAAGGGAGCAAAAATATCTAGAATACGTCCGGTATTATTTTCTTCACTACGAATATCACGTTCTAAAATCAACGGTTTATTAGGATGTAAAGGTGTCAAGTTTTCGAACATCATGCGATGCTTGACCTTTTCAGGAGCAACGCCATTGACCTTTTCAACTTTGACTAAAGCAAAGTAGCGCTCATTATCCTTAGGTACACGTACCTCACCTTCGACTGAGTCACCCGTGTGCAGATTGAAACGACGAATTTGCGAAGGGGAAATATAGATGTCATCGGTATTAGCTAAATACGATGTCTCTGGAGAACGTAAAAAGCCGAAACCGTCTGGTAACACTTCCAGTACACCATCACCAAAAATTTGCTCGCCTGATTTGGCGCGTTTTTTCATAATGGCAAACATCAATTCTTGTTTACGGAAGCGGTTGGCGTTATCGATTTCTAATTGTTGTGCCAGCTCCAGTAATTCGGAGACGTGTAAAGATTTTAGTTCGTTTAAATGCATTGTTATGGTTTTATAAATGAGTTTATGCTGATGGCAGCCAAGTGAATCTGGCTGCGCGCAGTGTAAAACAGAAAATAGCTGTTAAAAATAAAAATTAGAGAGCTTGCTCAATCAGACTAGATAATTGTTGCTTATTGGCAGCGCCGACTTGGGTGCCTACCTCTTGGCCTGCCTTAAATGTTTTTAAGGTGGGGATGCTACGAATACCGAAACGGGCTGCGACTTCAGGGTGTTCCTGTACGTCTACCTTAACTACGCGTACCTGGCCTTCGAACTCCTTTGATAACTCCTCGAGGACTGGTGCAATTTGACGACAAGGACCACACCAAGGTGCCCAGAAATCAACTAAAACAGGTAAGACGGACTCTAACACATCAGCATCAAAGCTTGTGTTGGTTGCATTAATTATATCGCTCATAGTTTATACTCTTTAATAATTTCAGAAAGCAATTAGCGTGTTAATTTCGAAGCACGGTATGCTGATAGCATTCTGAGGCCAACGATATGCTGACAAGGCTACTTGCCTACTAAAGGGAATCTAATTCGGTCTGCTGTATGATGAGACCATAGAAATAAAGCTTTTTATATTCTTTTATAATTAGCAGTAGAGTAAAGCCGTATCGCTTGTATCAAGCTTGTGGTTTTGCTGCACAATACCCCACACAAGGTGAGAAAAGAATATATTATTTTATGTGCTTAGAATAACATTAAAATCTCTTTGATGTTGTCTAATGACTCTGATTTCAATACAAAAGTCTGGTGTAGACTATAAAATGTCTTTTTTTTACAATCCAATCAAATTAGCGATTTAGCAAGTATGTCCAAACAGCAAAGCTACGAAGAAGCCTCCATTCAGGTACTTAAAGGTTTAGAGCCGGTACGTGAGCGTCCTGGTATGTACACACGTACAGAAACGCCTTTACATATTATCCAGGAGGTGATTGATAACTCAGCAGACGAGGCCTTAGCTGGCGTCTGTAAAAATATCAAGGTCACTATCCATCAGGATCAGAGCGTGAGCATTGAGGATGATGGTCGGGGCATACCGGTTGGTTGGCATGAAGAAGAAAATGCGCCAGTAGTGGAGATTGTATTTACCCGATTACATGCAGGGGGTAAGTTCAGTAAGGAGGCTTCAGGGCCTTATGCTTTCTCAGGCGGTCTGCATGGTGTCGGTGTGTCGGTGACTAATGCCTTGTCCAAGCGATTGGAGGTAGTAGTCACACGTGGCGGTCAAAAGCATCAACTCGTATTTGCCAATGGTGGTGAAGTTGAGGAGCCACTAGCAGTCATTGGTACCGCAGCTGCACGTAAAACAGGGACTGTGGTTAGAGTTTGGCCAGATGCCAAGTATTTTGATAGTCCCAATCTACCGATTGCAGATTTGCAGCGTCTATTACGCAGTAAAGCAGTATTACTACCGGGCGTTTCTATTACCCTAGTTAATGAGAAAAATGGCCAGACTCAGGAATGGTTGTATACCGATGGTTTACGTGGCTATTTAGAAGAAGAATTAGCAGGCGAGGAGTTATTAATCCCCATGTTTGAGGGTAAGCAATTTGCGGCTAAAGACGATGAGGACTTTGTTGAGGGCGAGGGGTGTGAGTGGCTCGTCGCTTGGACGCTTGAAGGTGCTGTAGCCCGCGAATCCTATGTTAACCTGATACCCACACTAAGCGGTGGTACTCATGAAGCGGGTTTGCGCGATGGTTTATTTAACGCACTTAAGGGCTTTGTTGACCTGCATAATTTGCTGCCCAAAGGGGTGCGATTATTGGCTGAAGACCTGTTTTCTAGAGCCAGTTTTGTGCTGTCTGTGCGTATGTTGGATCCGCAGTTCCAGGGGCAAACCAAGGAGCGTCTTAATAGTCGGGATGCAGTGCGCTTAGTTAGTAATTACGTTAAGAGTTCTTTTGAACTTTGGCTCAATAGTAATGTAGAGTGGGGTCGCACTCTGGCTGAGATGGTTATCCGTCAGGCTCAGGCTAGAGCTCGTTCGGCTAAGAAGATTGAAAAGCGTAAGAGTTCGGGTGTCGCGGTTCTGCCCGGTAAGTTAACCGATTGTGAGTCCGATGATCCTACCCGTACTGAGGTCTTTTTGGTTGAGGGTGACTCTGCCGGCGGTTCAGCCAAAATGGGTCGTGACAAGGAATTTCAGGCAATTTTACCTTTGCGCGGTAAGGTTTTAAATTCATGGGAAGTGGATCGTGACCGTCTTTTTGCCAATAAGGAAATTCATGATATTTCAGTCGCTATTGGTGTGGATCCACATGGCCCTAAAGACTCCGTTGATTTATCCGGTTTACGTTATCGCCGTATTTGTATTTTGTCGGATGCGGACGTTGATGGTTCACACATTCAAGTGCTGCTATTGACCCTGTTTTATCGTCACTTTCCTAAATTGGTGGAAAATGGCTTTGTTTATGTGGCTCAGCCGCCATTATTCCGCGTCGACGCTCCCGCTCAGGGCAAACGTCCAGCGCGCAAAATTTATTGTCTAGATGAGCAAGAATTAGATTCTACCGTGGATAAGTTACTCAATACGGAAAATTATAAGGAATCTAACCTTAGTATCAGCCGCTTCAAGGGCTTGGGTGAGATGAGTCCTGAGCAGTTATGGGAGACCACTATGAATCCTGATACGCGACGTTTATTACCGGTTACTTTTGGTGAGTTTAGCCCTGAAGAAACCCAAAATATGTTTGATATGTTGATGTCTCGTAGTGAGTCACAGCAGCGTCGTGCTTGGCTCGAAGAAAAGGGCAATTTGGCAGACCTGGATGTTTAAGCAGGCTTTAAAAATCAGTTCAAACCTAAATTTAAGTGTTAAATGACAGAACAAAATAATTTATTTGATACGCCTGAAGAAGAGGGCGTTACGCTTGGTCTTTATGCTGAGAAAGCCTATTTGGACTATGCCGTTTCAGTGGTCAAGGGTCGTGCCTTACCGGATGTGAGTGATGGTCAGAAGCCAGTGCAGCGCCGTATTTTATACGCAATGAATGCCATGGGCTTAAAAGCCAATGCTAAGCCAGTGAAATCAGCTCGTGTAGTTGGTGATGTCTTGGGTAAGTATCATCCTCATGGTGATCAAGCCGCTTATGATGCCATGGTACGAATGGCTCAAGGCTTTACTCTACGTTATCCATTAGTAGATGGCCAGGGTAACTTCGGTTCCCGTGATGGTGATGGTGCAGCGGCTATGCGATATACCGAGGCGCGTCTGACACCAATGGCCGAGTTACTTTTAGAAGAGCTCGGTGAGGGAACCGTCGACTTTATCCCTAATTATGATGGGAGTGAAAAGGAGCCTGCATTGTTACCGGCACGTCTGCCGATGATGTTGCTTAATGGTGCTTCTGGTATTGCGGTGGGGATGGCCACAGAAATTCCTTCACATAATTTACGTGAGGTAGCGGCTGCTTGTGTGGCCTTACTCAAAAAGCCAAAGCTCAGCGATGATGAGTTGATGCAGATTATTCCGGGACCGGACTTTACTAATGGCGCACAAATTATTTCGCCGCCAGAAGACATAGCTCAGATTTATAAAAGTGGTCGTGGTTCAATCAAAGTACGCGCTCGTTGGGAATTTGAGGAGTTGGCCAGAGGTCAGTGGCAATTAGTCGTTACTGAGTTACCACCTAATACTAGCGCCCAAAAAGTTCTTGAAGAAATTGAGGAAATCTCTAATCCACGTATTCGTGCAGGTCGCAAGGCATTAACGGCGGATCAGCAACAAGCGCGTTCTGCAATGTTGGCTTTATTGGATACGGTGCGTGATGAATCAGGTAAGGATGCTGCGGTTCGTTTGGTTTTTGAGCCTAAAACCTCTCGTGTCGATAGAGAGGAGTTTGTTAATCAACTATTGGCCAAAACTAGTATGGAGGGTAATGCCACCATTAACCTAGTGTGTATTGGTATTGATGGTCGACCACGTCAGCGCAATTTACATGAAATTTTAACTGAGTGGCTAGAATTCCGTACCACGACCGTGACTCGTCGTACCCAATATCGTCTCGATAAGGTCACCGATCGTATTCATGTGCTTGAAGGCCGCATGGTCGTTTATCTTAATGTGGATGAGGTGATTGCGACGATTCGTGAGTCAGATGAGCCGCGGGAGGCCTTGATGCAGCGCTTTAGCTTAAGTGAGCGTCAGGCTGAAGATATTTTGGAGATGCGTTTACGTCAATTAGCTCGTTTGGAGGGCTTCAAGATTGAGCAAGAATTAGCGGACAAACGTCAGGAACAAGCGGATTTGCAGCATCTTTTAGAAAATCCGGCAGCGCTTCGAAAACTGATGATTAAGGAAATTCAGGACGATGCTAAGAAGTTTGGTGATGACCGACGTACTGTGATCCAAGAAGCTGAAAAAGCCATCTTAGAAGTGAAGGTAGTGGATGATCCGGTAACGGTTGTCGTTTCTCAGAAGGGTTGGATACGTTCACGCCAAGGTCATGGTCATGACCCCCAGCAGTTCAGCTTTAAATCGGGTGACAAGTTATACGACACCTTCGAAGTACGTACTGTCGACAGTCTTCTTGCTTTATCCAATACGGGTAGGGCTTATAGCGTTGAGGTCGCTGATTTACCATCCGCTCGTGGTGATGGTCAACCGATTACGGCAATGGTAGATAGTGAATCTAATACAAAAATTAATCATTTCTTAGCAGCCGATCCAAAACAACAGCTATTATTGGTTCAAGAACATGGCATCGGCTTTATGAGCACAGTCAATGATATGTCTAGTCGTCAAAAAGCCGGTAAGCAGTTTGTGACGATTGAAAAGCCTTTACTAAAGCCAATTTTTGTTGATAAAGACGATCGTTATTTAGCCTTGTTAAGTCAAAAAGGTCGCTTCCTTGCGATTGCTTTATCTGAAGTTAGGAAGTTAGCTGGCGGTGGTTTAGGGACAATATTAATCGGTCTTGACGATGATGATAAACTAAGTCAAGTGGTGCCTTTTGGTGAAAACGGTCTTGCTGTCACTGGCATTTACCGCCGTAAAGAAACTACAGATATTTTAGATTTAAATGAATTAGAGATGTATATAGGCAAACGTGCACGTAAGGGGCGCGCTTTAGATGTGAGAGTTAAAGACTTTGTACTCAGTCGAGTTGAGACGCCGGAAGAAGGCGATTAATCAGCATTGCCTAAAAGTAAAACAAAAGGAAAAGCATGTCTTATAAAGTTGAAGTGATGCCGAGTGGGCATCAGTTTG
>JAAYRZ010000022.1 GCA_012518515.1 Alcaligenaceae bacterium | reverse complement strand
TGTCCTATAACACCCGTCTATTAGTACGGTTCTTTCTAGCTAAACTTCCGTTACAATTTTAGTAATTTGTTAATTTGATGACTGGCTATTAACGCAAATAAATAAAAGGAGACGTTTATGTGGGATTTTAATATCAAACGCTCATTGGCCTTAATGGGTCAGACGATACCATTTATTTTATTACGCTGTGCGGTGTACTTTGGTATCACATTGGCTTACGTTCTAATGACGGGCATAGGCTCAAGCATAGGTTGGGGGATTGGCGGACTAGGCGACGAAGAGGCCCGATTAACGGCTGCTTTTTGGGGTGGAGCGATTGGTTTTGGCTTAACCGCAGGGATTATGTATTTTTTAAGAGAATATATTCTATACATGATTAAAGCAGGCCATATTGCGGTGATGGTGCAATTACTTGAAAACCAATCCATCCCAAACGGAAAGTCACAAATCGAGTATGCAAGCAGCATCGTAAAAAGCCGTTATGCACAAGCTAATGTACTGTTTATTATCGACCAACTTGTTAAGGGTGTCATTACATCAATTACAGGCTTATTACAAGGACTGGGGAGCCTTCTTCCCATCCCTGGTTTACAGTCTGTGATGGGCTTGGTACGTGCTTTTCTTCGTGTTTCGGTGGGATTAATTGACGAAATCATCATTGCCTATGCCATCAAAACTGAGAGTCAGAATCCATGGAACTCAGCACAAACAGCCTTAGTCCTTTATGCTCAAAATGCAAAAGGCATGCTTAAAAACGCTGTATGGCTCACCTTAATAATTTATGGGTTGTCACTACTGGTATTTCTATTATTCTTGGCACCTGCTACAGCATTTGTCTATTACATGCCAGGAGCCTGGTCAGCCGGGAGTGTTGTTTTTGCCTTATTGTGCGCTTGGTCAATTAAAGCGGCGATACTCGAGCCTTTTGCTATTGCCTGCTTATTACAGTCATACTTTAAAGCTATCGATGGACAAAAGCCTGACCCTACGTGGGAATCACGCTTGAGCAGCGTTTCTAAAAAGTTCAGCAAATTAAAAGATCGTGCCACTAGTTGGGTTGGAATCGCTCCAGAAGCGGATAACATTTCCGCAGAATCACGAACGAGGTAACTGAAGATGAAGACACCCCTTATATTCACTTTAGCAATGACGACGCAGCTACTACTGTCCGGACAGACGGCTGTAGCTGTAGTCAATGAAACTTATCAACAAGAATTAGCCAAACTTGATGCTGATGCACAACACTTTATCCATGCTCAAGACTATGTCACTGCCGATCCTAATGCATTGACTGGCGACGAGTTCTATTCGCAAAAAAACTTCCCCCTTGAACGGCTCAATTCAGGGTCGATTAGTTTAGTCGATGCAGATTTGGATCCTATAACCCGAGCGGTACTGCTTTTTGAAACAACAGAAGCCAACTTACCGCATGTTCGATATCGCATTACTTACAGCATGAATGCTTCGACTGAGATACCAGAGGCTCGTCAAGACTATGTGGAAGTGACACGCTATAATTTAGGCCCTTCACGTCGCAACGATGTATTAGACTATGTGCCTGAAGCTCAAGTGGCGGATCCGATTGAATTTGGTGTTGGACCCAATGTTAGTTGGAGATATGTTATGGCACCCATGATGGGAGCCAATTCGAGTCTTATCTATGCGAGCCGAAAAGAAGTCACCGATGTCGAAGCACAAGCAACGGATTGCTTAGGAGAGTTCTGCCTTGAATTAATCGATCCACAAGGTCCCGACCTAGTTTGGAAATCACTGTCGCCATCCATAGCAGAACCAGTTTACAACACGACAAGCAACTTAGAGCTAACTCGTCCAGCTCGGATAGTCGATGAACTGTGGGCAAACTTATCGTCATCAGGCGATATGGATATCCTACCGTATAAGCAAGAACAGCCGCAGTATGTATTTGTGGTCTCTTGGA
>JAAYRZ010000194.1 GCA_012518515.1 Alcaligenaceae bacterium | reverse complement strand
GCAGCTGCAAGAATAAACATCGAGGCAATAGTGATAGTCGCTTCATTGCTAAAACCACTCAGTGCCTGAGTAGGTGAGACAAGACCTAAAATCGCTAGGCTAGCCAGCACTAACATGCCAATTCCATCGTATCGCAGCTTTTCGGTGATAAATAGCACCATGGCTACAACAGTGATTAGCAAAACAAGAAAAATTTCTATGGTCATAACATGCGCTCACTACATTGTCACAAGGCTATCATCATAAACAACTCTGATTAAAAGGCCAAATATTAGTTTGACTAAAAAAGCCACCGATTTCAATAAGAGAAAAACAGGTGGCTCATGGTGGTGAGTCGTGTTGTTAACTATAACTATTTTTTAGGACTAAAAAATAAATAGATAGAGTAGAAGAATTACAAAGATGGGAACGCCCATTAACCAGAGAATAATACCTTTCATAGTGCTTACCTCTTATAAATACTTGCTTGGATTAAGGCTAAAACAAGAAATTGTTAATTAATTACTTCGTTTTGTTAGACCTTTAATCAGGGATAACAAATTCATACTAACAAGTAATGCTTTGTTAGATAACAACATTTAGTAAGTAGTTAAGAGGAAAATTAAGAAATGTAAGAGAAAATGACAGAAAAACTATGAGGTCTAGTCGGGATTTTTGAAAGAGGGTGACTAGCTAGGAAGAAGTAATGTGGAGGCGCGAAGCGGAATCGAACCGCTCTAGATGGATTTGCAATCCACTGCATAGCCACTTTGCTATCGCGCCACCATAAGCAGTAAATATTAGCATATACAGTATTTAAGTCAAGGTTAATAACCTTAATCAGCTAAATATTGCTTATTAGCCCTCTATTGTGTTATAAAAACACAACAATGTTGATTGTTTGACTAGTCAGGTAGTTATTTGAAAAAGGGAGGAGTATGAAATTTGGCAGCCAGTTGATTAAATTAAGTTTATTAGGTGCTTTGCTGACATTAGCGGCCTGCTCAGGCACTTTAAATCCTTTCTCAGGAAGTTCTTCTCAGGGTGGTTATGAGCCGGGTGAACGTGTTTATGCTGAGCGTGAGGCGGCTAGACTCAATAGGCAGCAATCATTGCGTCTCAGGGCAGGCAGTATTTTTCGTTAGTGAGCATGATAAAACCTCATTTAAGCACTTAGGCTAAATGAGGTTTTTTTGATATAACTTTAGTCGAGCTGCTTAGCTGACTTTAGTGCCCCAGATATCTAGACTGATTGCTGCATACCAGTCGGCGCCATAATCTGCTTCCAGTTTTCTAAAGTGATCGTCAGCATCTATTGGGCTGACACCACCAGAGCGCTCGATCATTTTTCCGTCTTCTGTGGTGTAGGCTCCAGCGACAGAAATTCCGTAATCAGGTGCAATCAAACTGTAGCAAGTATTTGCAAAATGTCCTCGAGTTGCTTCCTTGCCAGCTAGGCTAGCCACGATGGCAGCAGCAGCGACTTTAGCTTGTGTATTAGCTGAGAAGCCGGATTTAGGCATAGGTGCTGCGATAGTGGCATCACCCACTACATAAATATCTTCCACCAGCTGTGACTCAAAGGTATTGGCGTGAATAGGTACCCAGAGGCTGTCATTAGTGACCCCAGCTTCTTGTGCAATTAAACCGGCTTGCTGTGGTGGTATGACATTTAATACATCGGCCTTGACGATATCACCAAATTCGGTTTCCGCTTCAAGGTTTTTAGCATCAATACGAGTGACCTTACCACCTAAAGAAAACGGTACACGCTCAATGATGTCACTATAAAATGTATTCCAACCCTGTTCAAATAAACCTTGTTTAGAGAAGTTATCTTGAGCATCTAAAATCAGTAGTTTAGCTTTGGGCTTGTGATTCTTTAAATAATGAGCAACCATGCTAGCTCTTTCGTAAGGGCCAGGAGGGCAACGGAAAGGCCCCTCAGGCACCACCATCACGAATTTGCCATCTTCAGGCATAGCTTCTAGTTGCTTTCTTAGTAGAACGGTTTGTTCTCCAGCCTTCCAAGCATGAGGGGCTAATTCGCTTGCTGCTTGATCGTATCCTTCAATTGCGTTCCATCTAAAATCAATACCTGGTGACAGAAGTAATTTGTCATAGGCAATGGCGCTATTGTCTTTAAGGCGTACTGTCTTTTTATCCGCATCAACGGCAGTTACAACATCATGAATGACTTCAATACCAAAGGCTCTTAAATTATCATAGCCATGGGCAATTTGCTCCATGCTTCTGATACCACCAAGCACCATGTTACTAAATGGGCAGGTATAGAAAATTTTGGAGGGCTCAATTAAGGTGACTTTAATATTAGGATTAAAGCGTTTTACATAGCGTGCCGCAGTGGCGCCACCGAAGCCGCCACCAACAATCACTACATGGCCGGCAGAGCTTTTGGCAATGGCAGGAAAGGCGCTAATGGCAGCAGTTGCAGCAGTAGTTTGGCTAACTTTGCTGAGCCATTGACGACGCGATAAATTAAATTTATTCATTATTATTTCTCCAACTCAATCTGTGATACTGCTTCAGCAATAGCTCTTAGTTCTTCATCATTAAAAGCGGCGAGTAGCCTGTTCATAATGGTTGTATTTGGAGGTAGCGTGTCTTGTTGAAAAGCCACTAACTGCTGATAGGTTGTTTCTGTGTCACGGTTTAAAATGTTGGGAATGGCGATTCTGTCACCGTTGCCATTGGCGTTGGGATTATGACAATTTAAACAGGCGTGGGCGAGTGCTGTTGCATCAAAAATAGCGCTATCGTTTTGAGTTTCGCTATGAACTGGAGACAAGCTTGCCATACTCACAAGCATAAAAGCGGTGAGTTTTAAAAAGGAGTTTTTCATAAAAAAGATCCTGAAAGAGTTAGTTAGCTGACCGTAATCTCGGTATCACTGGTAAAAATCTTTTTGCTATCATCTTCCCAGCGCATAGCTAATGTGCCGGACTCTCTTGCAACAAAGGTAAATTCAAGATAAGGGTTTTGTGCAATAGCTGTCTCAGGTTCCCACTGAAACAGTAGTTGCTCATTGAAACTTGCCGTAAATTTATTAATGATATTGCGTTGGATTGCTTCACCATCTTGGTTGAGTCTTAAGCCAGTTTCCATGCGATGTACAATGACTGCGCGAACCTTAACGATTTCACCACGTTCGGGAGTGGCATTGCTGATCCAGATTCTAGGTTTTTGATTATACATAAAGCAATTCCCTAATTTACATACCGCAGGCGCCAGCGACAACTGTCACATAGCGTCTTGCGCCGAGGATTCGGCCGTCATTCATACGTGCTAAGGCGCGAATGTATTGAGCGTCAATCAAGCGAGTTCTAAAGGCCACTTCGGTCGTGCCGGATAAGGCTGTAAACTTAAAGCGACAAGCAAGCGGAATGGGGTTGCCTTCAGCAATGAAGATTAATTCTTCGCAGTAATTGTTTTCATTAATCTCTTCGTCAAATGCAGCCTGCACAGGGATGCTTGCTGGGTTGCTAGCCAAAGGATCCATGACCAAGCTTAAGCCTTCCTCATGGATGCTTGCATCGCCTACAAAGTCGTCGATGATGCGTTGAACTTCTGCCATTGAGGCGCCTTTTAAGGCTTCATCCTGGGCGACAGGTGAGGGCGTTGGTGTGTCTTGAGCGTGAGCGTTCTGGCTTAATAAGCTTAAACCAGAAATAATGCCGCTACTATAAAGCGCTGTGCTTAAACTCGTCATTGATAGCGCATACAAGAACTGGCGTCTGTTTTGTCTACGTGACATTCTTCGATTACCTTGATAAGCAGGAAGGGTGAAGTTGTTAGGCTCCTCAGTTAGTGAGGAGCCTAGTTGATTAGATACTAGATATTGAGTTTATAAGAAATCGTCAAATTTACTCTTAATCCAATTTAAGTCGTCTTGGACGAAGTCGGCGTTTCTGACATCCATGTCAATTTGGGTTTGAATTACTTTGCCAGTAGCATCTAATTCGTACTCAAAGAAAACAGCGATCGATTCTCGTGGATCAGCATTAACCATCATATAGCAGAGGTTGTCAGGAAGCACAGGAACCACCTCTTTTTCACGCACACGTTCGTAAATATTTTGTGCAACGATTTTTGCTAAGGCGTTAGCTACGTGAGCACTCTTAGGGTAGTAACCGAACTGGTCAGAAATAAAGCCTACGGAGTCACCGATGACATAAACGTCTTCGTCACTATTGGCGGTAAATAGGCGTGGATCAGTATCAGCCCAATCGCCCAGTTTGCCATTTTCATCTTTAACAATAAGATCGGCATACCAAACCATGTCAGAGGCTTGGTGTGGTGGCATGAGAATGGCTTCATCAAAATCAAATTCGCCTGCAGCGGTGATGATTTTTTTGTTGTAAGGATCAACTTCTCTGACCGTGGCATTAGGGACGTGTTGAATGATATCAGGGTAGAGCTCTTGGAAAGCCATCTTATAGCCCTCAGTAATAGGGGCGATCATCGGCTTAGGATCTAGGATGATAATCTTCGCAGGGATGTTATTGGTCTTAAAGTACCATGCCATCAAGCAGGCGCGCTCATAAGGGGAGGGCGGA
The DNA here is from genome assembly GCA_012518515.1 of Alcaligenaceae bacterium. Classification (GTDB taxonomy): domain Bacteria; phylum Pseudomonadota; class Gammaproteobacteria; order Burkholderiales; family Burkholderiaceae_B; genus Oligella. Next base: position 15,843 of record JAAYRZ010000194.1, on the reverse strand, counting down.
CAGCGATGTGGCGGTGGTGGCAAGGTCATGACAATGGTGCCACCCTTAAAGTTTTTAACTTTATTTTTTAAGTTATGCATTTCCTGATTAGGAATATAAGCATTAGGGAAGTGCTTGCGTGTATACTCAGCAGCTTCTCTGTCCTCGCCGAACCAAGCCTGGTAGTTATCACGAATGCCACCCGCTAGAATCAGGTAATCATAATCAATTGAGCCTTTAGCTGTACGGACGATCTTCTTGTCACGCTCAAATCCCGTAACTTCTGCATTAATTAGGGTGTAACCATAGCGATTAGCAGGAGCAAGCATATCGTGGTTTACAAAATCAGTGTTAACCACATCAATCAGCCATTTGTTACTCATCGGGCCAGACCAGAAAGTGGGGTTTTTCTCTAAAAGAATTACATCCGCTTCGGGGAGCTTCTCTTGAACATAACGAGCTGCTGTCATGCCACCCCAGCCGCCACCGCAAATTACAACGCGTGGGCCTTTGCCACGACGTGCTAATAGCGTTGAGTCGCTATGTATCGCTAAAGGGGCTGCAATTGTCTTGCTAGGTACGACAAGGGAACCTAGAGCTAACGCAGGTGGCGTTAGTAAAAAACTTCTTCTTTTCATAATAAGTGCCTCGTAGTCATAACATGACATACAGGTAGGTGATAGGGACTCGGTCTCAAGGCCGAGTAAAAGTCAGTATAAAGGATTTCACTTAAGTGTCAAGGTGTCGCTTATAACAAAAAATTATATAAAACATTAATTAATGAGCTTTAATATAATGAAGAATGTATTTAACTAATCTTTGTAGGGGTGTTTATATGCAAAAAGTAAGTTTAGGCAAGTCTGGGATTATGGTTCCGCCTTTAGTGTTTGGGGCTAATGTCTTTGGTTGGGGGGTTGAGGAGAGGTCGGCTTTTGCGTTATTGGATCGCTTATTAGATAAAGGCTTCGATACCATTGATACTGCGGATATTTATAGCTATTGGGCTAGTGGTGTAGGTGGTGAGTCTGAGGTTATTATCGGTAACTGGTTGCGTACCCGTGGTAATCGCGACCAAGTGTTTGTTCATACTAAAGGTGGTGCCCCGGATGCGCCTGGAGAGTTTGCTAATGCGGATTTAAGTGCCGCTTATTTAACCAAGGCGGTAGAGGGTTCTTTGCGCCGTCTAGGAACAGATTATATTGATTTGTATTATGTGCATTTCGATGATAATAAAACTGCACCTGAAGAAACCTTAACTGCTCTACAGCGTTTAATCGATCAAGGTAAAATTCGAGCAATAGGAGCTTCTAACTTTACTCCGGAGCGATTGGCTGCTTCATTGAAAGTTGCTAAGGAAAATAGCTTGACCCCTTATACATGTCTGCAAACTCATTACAACCTTTATGAGCGTAGTGGGTACGAGTCTGGTTTAGAGAGCTTATGCGTAGCAGAAGGCTTAGGTGTTTTAAGTTATTACTCACTCGCGAGTGGATTTTTGACAGGCAAGTATCGAAGTGAGGCGGATCTTGCTAAGAGCGCGTCCCGAGGGTCTTCAGTGGCGCAATATCTCACTCCACGTGGTTTGTTAATTTTGGAGGCTCTAGATAGGGCAGCGCAAAAGTACAATGCAACACAAGCGCAGATTGCTTTGGCGTGGATTATGGCTCGCCCAGGGTTTACTTCAGCAATTGCTAGCGCAACTAAGATTGAACAGTTAGATGATTTGATGGCTGCAGCAGAAATTGTGCTTGATGAAGAGTCAATTAAAGACTTGACTGAGGCTTCGGCTTATTAAGCATATAAATTAAGTAAGCACAAATAAAAAATCCGGTCACTATCACTAGGACCGGATTTTTGGAATTTGGAGCGGGAGACGAGTCTCGAACTCGCGACCTCAACCTTGGCAAGGTTGCGCTCTACCAACTGAGCTACTCCCGCTTTATATAAAGCTTTACTAGATTTGATTTGTTAATCAGTGTTTAGTAAAGATTATAATTATATGCAGTATTTTTAAGCTTGTCAACAACTATTTGGTTTTTGTTGTTATTTAATAACTGTCTGTTGTTTTTTGTAATCAAAACTTCTAAGAGAAGGTTTTTTTGTTTACTAGATACAACTGCAAATTAACAGCTACTAACTACTTAAATCACTACCGCTTGCTGAAGATACTTTTTATAAAAAAGCTAAGTCATCAATCAAGCTAAGCTATAATAATAGCATTAAAAATTTAGTTTTGTCAAAATAATGTCATATTTAAATATTGCTTCCAGCGTCACTAATAATCAGGATCTTAGCACTTTTAATACCTTCGCTCTGCGCTCTAATGCTAAGCAATATATTGATTTAAAAGAAAAAAAACAGCTTCCTTTGCTGGCGGAATACTTAAAAAACAACTCGTTTTTAGAGCGTTTTTTTATTTTAGGTGGGGGTAGTAATGTAGTCTTATCGCAACAAATTGATCATTTTGTTGTTCATAACCAACTCAAAGGCATTGAGTTACTTGCTGAAGAGGATGGTAGTTTTTTGATTAAAGCTGCTGCGGGCGAGGTGTGGCATGATTTTGTATTGCATTGTTTACGTAATGGATGGCATGGTTTGGAGAATCTTGCTTTGATTCCCGGTACGGTAGGTGCTGCGCCAGTGCAAAACATCGGTGCTTATGGAAAGGAGATTAAAGACTTCTGTTATGAGGTTGAGGTGTTTGACTTTCACACTAAGCAGTTTTTCACACTAAGCAATGAGCAATGTCAATTTGCCTATCGTGATAGTTACTTTAAGCATGAGGGGAGAGGGCTTTTAATTGTCTCGGTGACATTTAAATTGCCGCGTCCTTGGTATGCACAATTAAATTATCCCGATCTGAAAAAGGTTTTGGAGCTAGTGGAAAACGGCAATGAGCAGTTAGTAAAACCTGAGCAGGTGTTTGAGCAGGTTTGCGCGGTGAGACGTTTTAAATTACCTGATCCAGTAGAAGTGGGTAATGCAGGTAGTTTTTTTAAAAACCCGATCGTTAGTGCGGAGCAATATTTAGAGTTAAGAAGTAGCTACGCAGACTTGCCCTCATATGAACAACTGGATGGTCGTTACAAATTAGCTGCTGCTTGGTTAATTGATCAATGTGGATGGAAGGGTAAGGCATTTGATAGAGCAGGGGTGCATCATCGACAAGCTTTAGTCTTAATTAATCGTGATGGTGCGGTTGCTGAGGATATTAAGCGTTTGGCTGAGGCTATTAAGCAGGATGTTTATACTAAGTTTAAGGTCTGCTTAGAGCCTGAGCCAATTTTTGTGGAGTAGTAGGTGTTAGGCGATGACATCGCGCATGCTGAAGAAGCCATGTGTCTTGTCTTTTAGGAATAAAGCGGCTTGCATGCTACCGGAGGCATAAATCGTACGATTTGTGGCTTTATGTGTAAGCTCTATACGTTCGCCAGGTCCGGTAAAGCTGACCGTGTGATCGCCAATAACATCACCACCGCGAAATACTGAAAATCCGATGCGACCGAATTCTCTTACACCTGTATGGCCATGTCTGGCCCAATCTGCTACTTCATTTAAATCACGGCCTTTAGCTTCAGCAACGACTTCAGCCATTTTTAAAGCAGTGCCAGAAGGAGCGTCGACCTTGTTGCGATGGTGAGCTTCATAAACCTCAACATCATATTGATCATCAAACATTTGTGCCGCTTTTTCTAGTAAAACATACAGCGCGTTGACGCCGATGCTCATATTAGGCGAAAAGAGGATGGCAATATCCTTAGCGGCAGTTTCGATGATAGAGAGTTGCTCTGAGCTAAAGCCTGTGGTGCCGATAACCATCTTAACGCCATGTTCTTGGCAGGCTTTAAGGTGGCTTAAAGTGCCCTCGGGGCGGGTAAAGTCAATCAGGCAGTCAGCTTCGCTGAGTACTGATAAATCACTACTTATCAGGATGCCGGATTGTTGACCTAAAAACTCTGCGGCGTCTTTGCCTTCTTCAGAGGCTTCCGGCAGACAAAGGGCTGCTGCAAGGCTTAATTCTGGGTGGTTAAGAACGGCTTCGATAAGCATGCGACCCATGCGACCATTAGCGCCGGCAACTGCAATACGCATAAAAAATCCTAAAACTTAAAAATTAATCTGCTAGTGGGGTGGTTTCAAACTCAGTATCACCTTGAAGTGATGAGTCTACCGTGGCTGCCGCGTTGCTTTCAGCTTCAGCAAAGGTAGAGCGGCCAGAAGAGCGCTGCGATTCGAAGTCAGCAGGCTGTGTCTCGGGTAGCGGATCATGCTGCCAACGTTCTAACAGGCCATTTTCGTCAAACCACAAAGAAAGGTTGCGGTGTACTGGTTCACCGTAGCCTGGTTTAAAGTGATAAGGATAATCCCAGCGGTTAGGACGGAAAATATCCACTAGGCTCGGAGTGCCTAATGCATAAAGTACTTGTGCCTGAGTCAGACCCGGACGTAAATAAGATGCTTGCTCTGCAGTCACCCAGTTACCTTGTTGGGTTGGGGCTCGATAAGGGAAGCCCCATTTGCCGGAGGAGCAGCCAACTAGGCTAATAAGGGCCGTAGCTGCTATGAACTTGCCTAAGCGAGAGCCACTTAATTTAAAACCTTTGCTTGGTGATAAGACCTTGTCGTTGGCAACTTTATTCATAAGCATACTCTGTAAAATAATTTGAACCTAAAATAAGTCAGTCGGGTGAAGGATCACCATAACGTTTAATTCTATCATAAGGCGTTAGAAGCATAGCAGCCTTAATCATGCTCTAAACAGATTTTATCCATGGTTTTATTTATAGGAATAGAAAATACTCATTAAGATTTTATATCTATAGTTTTTTTCTATCAATCATTGCTTTATTATGGTAAAATCGACTATCTGCTTAACTGCATAGTATTTTATTATTTAATCAAAATTTAGATTCTTATTCTGATGCCTCATAGTGTTTTGCATTATGATTCATTAGGTAGACTTATTTATTGGGGGTATACATGAGTGAATCACAAGCTTTACAAAATATGGGTTTAAAAGCGACTTATCCTCGCTTAAAGATTTTAGAGATATTTCAACGTCCGGAAGCGGGCCATTTGAGTGCAGAGGATGTATACCGCATTTTAATCAATGAAAAAACTGAAATTGGTCTGGCTACTGTTTATCGAGTGCTAACTCAATTTGAAGAGGCTGGTATTTTAACCAAGCATCAATTTGATAATGGTCGAGCAGTTTATGAAATTGATGATGGTAATCACCACGACCACTTAGTTTGTTCTGTGTGTAGCACCGTGGTTGAGTTTGTTGACGAGACGATTGAAGAGCGTCAACACGCTATTGCTCAAAGGTATGATTTTGCTTTAGAGAGTCATGCCTTAGTTCTTTACGGTATATGCAATAGCTGCTCAAAGAAAATTCGTTAATCTACAGCCCCATATAATAGAGCAATAGAGTGAATTAGATAAATGGCCCGAACAATTTGTTTCGGGCCATTTGCTATTTGCATTGAGTTATCTAGTGTTTGAGCATCTCTTCGGCATGTCTCAACGTAGTTTCTGAGATGTTGAGGCCACCTAGCATACGGGCAATTTCCTGAACTCTTTGCTCTTCACTTAGTGCCAAGATATCAGAGCGAGTCATACCGGATTGCTCCTTTTTTCTAACCTCAAAGTGTTGATGAGCGCAGGAGGCAACTTGGGCTAAGTGCGTCACACAAAGTACCTGATGGTTCTCACCTAGTTGTCTGAGGAGGCGACCTACAATTTCCGCAACACCGCCACCGATACCTGTGTCTACTTCATCAAAGATGAGGGTCGGTACTTGACCGGCTTTGTTTGCTATGACTGAAAGTGCGAGAGAAATGCGTGCTAGCTCACCGCCGGAAGCGATTTTATTAAGTGCGCGTGGCGTAGTGCCCGCATGACCGGCAACATTGAACTGGATTTGATCAAGGCCGTGGGCTGATGGAGTACTAGCCTGTACCTCTATTTCAAAGCGGCCACCCTGCATAGCAAGGGTTTGCATAAGCTCAGTGACCTTTTCTGAAAGTTCTTTAGCCGTTTGCTTACGAATGATGGAGATTTCTTCAGCTAACTCCATGTAGTCGTGTTTGTTTTGTTCGACTAGTAGCTTGAGTGATTCGGTATCCATGCCGAATTCTAAATCAGCTAGGCGCTTTTCTAGATCCTCAAGTAGTAAGTGCAAGTTTTCTGGTTCAGTATTAAATTTTTTAGCCGCATCAAATAATTGACGCATACGACGCTCGGTCTCTGCAAGGCGCTGAGGATCTAACTCCACATCATCCAAGAAACGGTTTAGGTCTTGGCCTGCCTCAACGCAGCTAATACGTGCTGATTCGAGGCTTGTGGCGATGGATTCTAGAGAAGGGTCGTGTTTGACGAGTTGGCTGATTTGTTGCAAGCAGCGATTTAGTGCAGAGATGACGCTATGCTCTTCGCCGTCTATTAGTTCAGCTACAGTACCTGCGCCGGCTAATAGGGTAGCTGCATTGGACAGGCGATTAAAGGACTGGTCGACTTGCTCCCACTCATCTGATTGTGGTTTGAGGTTGTTTAATTCTTGCCATTGCCATTGTAGATGCTCTTGCTCTAACTTGCGTTGCTGCTCATTGCTGAGAAAATCATTTAGTTTTTGCTGGTTTGTTTGCCACAGTTGCCAATGACTGTGTAGGTCGCGCAGCTTAGAGCCAATTTGTGCGTGCGCATCTAACAATTGACGCTGTGCGGTGTTCTTAAGCAGGTTTTGGTGTTGATGCTGCCCGTGAATATCAACTAGCATCTCGCCCAACTCCTTGAGTTGAGTCAGGGTGCAAGGGCTACCATTAATAAAGGAGCGACTTTTAGCCTGATTAGTAATGATTCTGCGCACAATTAACTCATCGCTTTCGAAGTCATTGTCTTTAAGCCATTGTTTGACCGTATCGCCAGTATCAAAAATTGCACTGATTTCAGCTCTTTCCGTGCCTTCACGGACGACGCCCGCATCGGTGCGACCGCCTAAGGCTAAGCTCAGGGCATCAATTAAAATGGATTTTCCGGCACCAGTTTCGCCAGAAAATACGGTGAAGCCGTCTTCGAAATGAAGATCGGTTTTCTCAACGATGACAAAATCACGAATATGTAGGGAGCTCAGCATAAATTTAAGTTGCTTAGTTTTCGGGCATGATGTTCCAGTTCATCTTTTGGCGTAAGGTGCCAAAGAAACTATAGCCTATAGGATGTAAAAATGTCATCTTATGCTGGGCTTTTTTGACCACCACCTTGTCACCAACGTGTAGATTAGTCCAGGTTTGCATATCAAAATGAACATTGGCCCCATAGCCACCACGGCTGATGTCTTGAAGAGTTAGGGTCAGGATACCGCTGTCAGGTACCGCGATTGGGCGTGCTGACAGGGTTTGTGGCGCTACCGGCACTAATAAAAATGCCTCAAGTGCCGGGTGCATAATTGGGCCGTTGGCGCTTAAAGAGTATGCGGTAGAACCGGTTGGCGTGGATACGATGAGGCCGTCAGCACGTTGCTTGTACATCAGGGAATCGTTGTAGTTGACCTCAATTTCGATCATGCCGCCATAGCCCGATCGATTAAGAACGACGTCATTAATCGCCAAGTCTTTAGTCAGGATTGCATCGTCCCGAATAACCTCTCCACTGAGTAATGAGCGCTGCTCCTTGGAGTACTTGCCATCTAGGACGGCTTCGAGTGCGCCAGTGGCGTTTTCCATAGGGATATCGGTGATAAAACCTAAACGACCATGATTAATACCAAGGATGGGGATACCGTAGGGAGAGAGCTTACGACCTACGCCGAGGACAGTGCCATCACCGCCCATGACTACCGCGAGATCAACTTTACCCGCCATGTCATCAATCTCGAGGCTAGGATACTCCTTGATCTTTGTGTGAATAGCGGTATCTTTATCAAGTACAACCGATAAACCGGCGCTCTTGAGAAGCTCAGCCATGGCACGTAATGGTGCATCCATACCAGAGTCTTGATAACGACCAAATAGGGCCGCAGTTGAAAAATGCATAAAGAAGACCAAATAGTAAATATATAATGAATTTTATATGATAACCAAAAGCTTTAAAATAGGTGCTTTTGCGGTATCACCAATTAAAAATACACGATTTTTTATTAGACATGTTAGATGGGCGCGCTCACGCTTTATTACAAGCGATTGTAGAAAGATATATTCAAGAAGGATCTCCTGTGGGATCCAAATCTTTGTCCTCCTTGTTTTCTTTGTCGCCCGCTACCATTCGTAGTGTCATGGGTGAACTGGAAAATGCGGGGCTGATTCATAGTCCGCATACTTCTGCGGGGCGAGTTCCTACGCCTCAGGGCTATCGTTTATTTGTTGATCATTTATTATCCTCAAATGCTGACAAGTTAAATCCAGGATTCAATGTAAAGCAGGATCTCAGCCAAGACGTGGTAAAGGAGTGGTTAAGTGAGCTAAAGCATGAGTTGAACTATGATTTAGCTAAGGAGTTTAGTGGTAGCTCGGAGCGAGGGTCAGCTTTACCCTCCAGTTTGATAAAAGCCTTTGAAGATGGTGATCCAAATACAGCTTTTAATGCGGCCATTGACATGGTGTCTGAATTAACCGAGTTTGCTGGTATTGTGATGGCGCCACAGCGCTCTCATGTCTTTAAGCACATTGATTTTATCCGTCTTTCTAAAACACGGGTTTTATTAGTGATCGTGACTCCAGAAGGAAGTGTGCAGAATCGTATTCTTTTTGTGGATAAAGAATATAAAGAGTCGGAATTGCAATATGCGGCTAATTACTTCAATCAAAACTTTTCTGGTAAGTCCTTCTCTGAGGTTTTAACAGCCTTAAGTAGTGAGTTGAATAAGCTGCAAACGGATATTTCCAGATTGATGCAGACGGCGGTAGAGGTTGGTGTGCGCGGTAGTGAGGATTCAGAGACTGTACATATACGGGGTGAACATCGTCTTTTAGGGGTCAGTGATTTGACAGCCGATATGGATAGGTTGCGCCAGATGTTTGAGTTGTTTGAACAAAAGACGGAGTTGATGCAGCTTTTGGATGTATCTAGTCGCTCTCAAGGGGTGCAGATATTTATCGGTGGTGATTCTCGTTTGGTTCCTATGGAAGATTTGTCGGTGATCACAGCACCTTATCAGCTTAATGGTAAAATCATCGGTGCTTTGGGTGTGATAGGTCCAAGTCGTATGGCTTATCAGCGTGTGATTACGATTGTTGATGTCACAGCCAAGCTATTATCAAAGGCATTAAGTCGCTAGTTTTAATCTGAGAGTTTTAGTAGACACACTAAGGTTTATTGAGAAAATTTATGAATCAAACACAAATAACAAGCACAGAAAGTAATGTATCTGCTAACCCCTCGAAGCCCATTGGTGTTTTATTGGTGAATTTGGGAACACCCACTGAGCCAACACCTAAAGCGGTTAAAGAGTATCTAGATGAGTTTTTATCTGACCCTAAGGTGGTGGAGTTGCCACCTTATTTATGGCAACCTTTTTTGAAGTGGGTTGTTACGCCACGCCGTTCAAAATACGTTGCTGAAAATTACAAGTTGGTGTGGCTCGAAGAGGGTTCACCTCTATTTGTTTATACCAAAAATCAAGCAGAGAAGTTGCAGCAGCGCTTATCGCTTGATACGGCAAGCAGACCAGTTATCGTGGACTTTGCTATGCGTTATGGAGAGCCACGTCTTAACGGTACTCTCGATTCCCTGAGAGCAAGGGGTTGTGAGGATATCTTGGTAGTGCCCATGTATCCACAGTTTTCCGGTAGTACGACAGGGACTATTTTGGATTATCTTGGTCGCTATAATGCGGCTTTACGTGACCCGGTTAACTTCCGTTCGGTTAAGCATTACACCGATCATCCGCTATATATACAGTCTTTATCAAAAAGTGTTGAAGCGTATTGGGCTGAGCATGGCAAGCCGGACCGCTTGTTGCTCAGCTACCACGGTCTGCCACAAGCCATGGTCGATAAGGGTGATCCTTATTGGGATCATTGTCATCTGACCGCGCGTCTTTTAGGTGAGTCTTTAGCTGAGCATGGAGTATCTCTTGATGTGAGCTTTCAGAGTCGTTTTGGTAAGGCAAAATGGATTGGCCCTAGCACCGAAGAAACGATTAGAAAGTATCCAAAACATGGCGTTAAAAAAGTACATGTGATGTGTCCGGGCTTCAGTGTTGATTGTCTTGAAACGCTAGAGGAAATTGCCATGGAGTGTAAAGAGATTTTTGAAAAAGAAGAGGGAGGCGAGGAGTTGCGCTATATTCCATGCCTTAACGCCGAAGAGGGTTGGATGGATGCCCTTCAGTATCTTGTTGAAAATAATCTAAAGGGGTGGCGCTAGGAAAGTCACACTACTTAGCTTTAACTATTGCTTAAAAATTATTTCAAATAACTCTTGAAAAATAGTTAAGCAACACCATGTATAAAGTATATCCAGTGAAAAGGTCACGTTGAGTGTAGTTTGCTCGCTATCGTGGCCTTGATTTTTGTTACTTACATTATTTCAGGAATACTTTATGACTGATAAAAACCAAGAACAGCAACCCGCTCAAGATGCGGCTGAGAACCTCGTCAGCGATGAGGAATTAGCCGAGGGTGAAGCTATCAGCGAAGAAGAAATTATTGAAGGTTTGGGTGCTGAGGAGTCGACAGCTGACCTAGGCGAGATGGTTTCTGAGCTTCAGGGTGAGTTATCCAAAATGCACGAAGAGCTATTAAGAGCGCACGCTGAAGTGGAAAATATTCGTCGTCGTAGCCAGGAAGAAGTATCCAAGGCTCGTAAGTTCTCTTTAGAGTCTTTTGCTGAGAGCTTAATCCCTGTGCGTGATAGCTTAGAAGCGGCTTTAGCCCATGAGCAACAGTCCATTGAAACTTACCAAGAGGGCGTTGAGACAACGTTGCGTCAGCTAACCCAGGCTTTTGAGCGTAACAGTCTAAAAGAAGTAGCGCCGGCTCCTGGTGATGCATTTGACCCTAATATTCATCAGGCGATTTCTTCAATTAGTTCAGCAGAGCATGCGACGAATACGATTGTTGATGTATTGCAAAAGGGCTATGTCTTGTCAGAACGTGTAGTGCGTCCAGCGCTCGTAGTGGTTGCAGTTTAAATAATTAATAAAAAACTCTTGAAATATAAACTTCAAACCTTATATTTAATTCAGGTAAAAAATTAAATTGTTTTCGTAAGGAAATTAAATTATGTCTAAAATTATTGGTATTGACTTAGGGACTACCAACAGCTGCGTCTCATTATTAGACGGTAAGCAAATCAAAATTATTGAAAACGCAGAGGGTGGTCGTACAACACCGTCAGTTGTTGCTTATTTGCAAGACGGTGAGATCTTAGTAGGTGCGCCGGCAAAACGTCAGGCAGTGACTAATCCTAAAAATACGCTATATGCAATTAAGCGTTTAATCGGTCGTCGTTTCGAAGACGCTGAAGTCCAAAAAGACATTGAGATCACGCCCTATGAGATTGTAAAGGCGGACAATGGTGACGCTTGGGTTGAGGTTAACGGTAAGAAAATGGCACCTCCTCAGGTGTCAGCCGAGATTCTTCGCAAGATGAAGGAAACAGCCGAAGCATTCTTAGGTGAGCCGGTGACTGAAGCAGTTATTACTGTACCTGCTTACTTTAATGATAGTCAGCGCCAAGCAACTCAAGACGCAGGTCGCATTGCCGGTCTTGAAGTAAAGCGTATCATTAACGAGCCGACAGCTGCTGCTCTAGCTTTTGGTATGGATAAAGTAGACGAAGGCGACCGTAAAATTGCCGTCTTCGACTTGGGTGGTGGTACCTTTGACGTATCAATTATTGAGATTGCTGATGTTGACGGTGACAAGCAGTTTGAGGTGTTATCAACCAACGGTGATACTTTCTTAGGTGGTGAAGACTTTGACCAGCGCATCATTGAGTACATTATTGATGAGTTTAAGAAAGAGCAGGGCGTTGACTTATCCAAAGACGTATTAGCTCTACAGCGCTTAAAAGAAGCGGCTGAAAAAGCAAAAATCGAGTTATCTTCAGCATCTCAGACTGACATTAACTTGCCTTACGTAACTGCTGATGCATCAGGTCCTAAGCACCTTAACATCCGTTTAACTCGCGCTAAGTTAGAGGCATTAGTTGAAGACTTGGTAGAGCGTACGCTTGAGCCTTGCCGTGTAGCGATTAAAGACGCTGGCGTAAAATTATCCGAGATTAGTGATGTAATCCTAGTCGGTGGTATGACTCGTATGCCTGCTGTTCAGGAAAAGGTTAAGGAGTTCTTCGGTAAAGAGCCGCGCAAAGACGTAAACCCAGATGAGGCCGTTGCACAAGGTGCGGCACTACAAGGTTCTGTTTTATCAGGCGACCGTACTGACGTTCTTTTACTAGACGTAACCCCGTTGTCTTTAGGTATTGAGACCTTGGGTGGCGTGATGACTAAGATGATTGAGAAAAACACAACCATCCCAACTCGTCATCAGCAAACCTTCTCAACCGCTGATGATAATCAGCCAGCAGTGACCATTAAAGTGTTCCAAGGTGAGCGTGAAATAGCTTCAGGTAACAAGTTACTAGGTGAGTTTAACCTTGAGGGTATCCCACCAGCACCACGTGGTTTACCTCAAATTGAAGTAACCTTTGATATTGACGCCAACGGTGTATTACACGTATCGGCCAAAGACAAGGGTACTGGTAAAGAAAATACGGTAACCATTAAAGCGAACTCCGGTCTGTCTGACGAAGAAGTCGAGAAGATGATCAAAGACGCTGAAGCCAATGCTGAAGAAGATAAGCGTACAGCTGAATTAGTAAATGCCCGTAACCAGGGTGATGTATTAGTTCACAGCACACGCAAGTCTTTAGAAGAGTATGGCGATAAGCTTGAAGCTTCAGAAAAAGAAGCGATTGAGACCGCTATCAAGGACTTGGAAGAAGCACTAAAAGGTGACGATAAAGCCGTGATCGAAGAGAAAACCGAAGCGCTTGGTGTCGCTTCTCAGAAGTTAGGCGAGAAGATGTACGCTGATATGCAGGCTCAAGCAGCTGCAGAACAGGGTGCTGCTGGTGCAGATGCTCAGCCAGCCGATGACAATGTCGTTGATGCTGACTTCAAAGAAGTAAAGCGTGAAGACTAATTAGTCTTAGCTTCAGAAAATGCTCCCAGCACGGTTTTTCCTTGCGGGAGCATTTTGTTTGTAAAAAGTACAAAGGTATAAATTTAAATGGCAAAAGCTGATTATTATGAATCGTTAGGCCTTGGTAAAAATGCCAGCGAAGACGAGATCAAAAAAGCCTTCCGTAAACTCGCCATGAAATACCATCCGGATCGCACCCAGGGCGATAAGGAAGCGGAAGAGAAGTTTAAGACGATCAAAGAGGCCTATGACGTTTTATCCGATCCGGAGAAAAAATCGGCCTACGATCGTTTCGGCCATGCCGGTGTTGATCCTAATGGTATGGGTGGCATGGGCGGTGCCGGTTTTGATGACCTAGGTGATATCTTCGGTAATATCTTCGGTGACATTTTTGGTCAAGGAGGTGGTCAGCGTCAGGGTGGGCCACGCGTTACTCGCGGTGCTGATTTGCGTTATCGCATGGATATTACTCTAGAGCAAGCTGCCGAAGGCTATAAGACAGAGATTCGTATCCCGAGCTGGGAGATTTGTGAAACGTGTGATGGTTCTGGTGCCAAGGAAGGTACTGAAGCATCAACATGTAGCATGTGTCATGGTGCTGGTAATGTCAATATGCGCCAAGGCATTTTCCATATGCAGCAAACATGTCCGACCTGTCATGGTTCTGGTAAGGAAATTAAGGATCCGTGTAAGTCATGTGATGGTGTTGGTCGTATTCGTAAGCACAAAACCCTAGAAGTAGAGATTCCTGCCGGTATTGATAGCGGTATGCGTGTGCGTTCAGGTGGTAATGGTGAGCCGGGTGAAAACGGTGGCCCTCCGGGTGACCTGTATATTGATGTGATGATCAAACCGCACGACATCTTTACCCGTGATGGTGATGACCTACACTGTGAAGTACCTATGTCCTTTGCCACAGCGGCACTTGGCGGTACCTTGACTGTTCCAACCTTGACAGGTAAGGGTGAAATTAAGATTCCTGAAGGTACTCAAACCTCTAAGGTATTCCGTTTGCGTGGTAAGGGTATCAAGGGTGTGCGTGGTGGTTATCCAGGCGATCTGTATTGTCATGTGGTCGTTGAAACACCAGTTCGTCTCAGTGATGAGCAAAAAGATTTACTTAAGAAGTTTGCTGAATCAGTAGAAAAAGATGCTGATAAGCATTCTCCTCAAAATAAATCTTGGGGTGATCGTTTAAGAAATTTCTTTAGTTAAATAAAGAATTAAAGGCCTCTTTTGTATAATGTGCAAAAGAGGCCTTTTTGCATTTGAAAATAGTGAGGAGTTTAATGATGAGAGCAATAGAGATTAATGGTGCCGGTGGACCGGAAGTATTACAGCTAACCGACCGTGAAAAACCTGAGCTTAAGCCCGGTGAGGTTCTGGTTAAAGTTAAAGCGGCCGGTATTAATCGTCCTGATGTGGCTCAACGTGAAGGCAGTTATCCTCCTCCTAAAGGCGCTTCTGACCTACCAGGGCTTGAAGTGGCTGGTGTGATTGTTGAAGGTGATGTCTCAGGGACTGATTTTAAATTAGGCGATGAGGTGTGTGCCTTAACCCCTGGCGGTGGCTATGCTGAGTATGTTGCTGTGCAAGCTAGCCATTGCTTGCCGATTCCAAAGGGATTGAGCATGGTTGAAGCGGCTGGTTTGCCTGAAACTTATTTTACGGTTTGGGTTAACGTGTTTGACCGTGTTGGTCTGTCTGAGGGTGAGACCTTGTTAGTTCATGGTGGTGCTAGCGGTATTGGTACGACAGCAATTCAGATTGCCAAGGCCATGGGTAATACGGTTTATGCTACAGCGGGTTCTGATGAGCGGGTTCAAGCCATCGAAGCCATGGGGTGCGACAAAGGTATTAACTACAAGACGCAGGATTTTGTAGAAGAAATTGCAACTTTAACCGCTAAGCGTGGTGTTGATGTGATTCTTGATATGGTTGCTGGCGATTACATTAGTAAAAATATCCGTTGCCTAGCGGAGGACGGTCGTCTTTCCATGATTGCCATTATGGGTGGCAGAATGGGTGAACTTGATGCGGCTCGTATCGTCTTTAAGCGATTGACTGTGACTGGCTCTAGCTTGAGACCACGAACTGATGAGTACAAAGCCAAGATTGCCACAGCGTTGCGAGAAAAGGTTTGGCCTTTGATTGAGGCCGGTTCAATTAAACCGATTGTACATGCAGTGTTTGACTATACAGAGATTCAAAAAGCACATGAAATGATGGATGCAGGTGAGCAAATCGGTAAAATTATTATCACTTTCCCGGACAGTGAGTAGCTTTTCAAGCTATAATTACGGGTTCTCTTAATATCTAAGATCTGATTTTAACGATAGTGACTGTGAGTAATAATAATCTTGATGTGCTGCCACAATTAGCACAGGGTGGGCGTTTAATTCTCGGCAATTGGAAGATGCACGGTGGTGTATCGGCTAATAGCGAGCTTATTCTAGACCTATTAGCAGGTGGTGAGCAGCTACCTGCTGCTGTGGCTTGTGGCGTTTGTGTACCTTTTCCTTATCTCGTGCAGGCTGGGGAGCTATTAGGTGATAGTCGTATTACCTGGGGAGCTCAGGATGTCAGTTGCCATGAACAGGGTGCATACACTGGTGAGGTTTCTGCTTCCATGCTCAGCGATTTTGACTGCACATGGGTTTTAGTGGGTCATTCGGAGCGTCGTGCGCAGCATGGCGAGAGCAGTGAGCAGGTAGCT
>JAAYRZ010000021.1 GCA_012518515.1 Alcaligenaceae bacterium | reverse complement strand
TTAGTGCTACTTTTACCTGGTGGCTTGGTCAGCATCAAAGACTGGTTCCGTTTTGCTCGCAAGGAATCACAATCGCAACGAGAATCAGCTGCTGATGTCATGGTTGTTGAGCCTGTGCAGCTTGAGGTTGCCGATGTAGGGGATGCTACGCCCCCATCTCAAGAGATTATTTTAAAGGTAAAGGATATTAGTAAACGCTATGGTGCTTTTTGGGCGGTTAATGATACTTCCTTTGAAATTAGGCGTGGCGAGATGCTGGCCTTGATTGGTCCGAATGGTGCTGGTAAATCAACTATTTTTAATATGGTTGGTGGGCAGTTTCAGCCTAGTGGGGGTGAGATTTTCTTTAAAAATAGTTCCTTGAAGGGACTAAACTCTGCCGGTATTTGGTCCAAAGGCATTGGTCGCACCTTCCAGATTTCTACCGTTTTTAACTCCATGACGGCGCTGGAAAATATGCAGGTAGCTTTGCATCAGGCGCGTCAATCGGGTTTTAAGGTGGTGCATGATGCCCATGACTTACTCGCACAAGTTGGTTTAGGAGCGTTGGCAGAGCGGCAGGCGAGTGAACTGGCTTATGGTGATGTGAAGCGTCTGGAGTTGGGTATGGCGTTGGCTCATGCTCCAGAGTTACTATTGATGGATGAGCCTACTGCAGGGATGGCGCCAGCTGAACGCCATTTATTGATGAAGTTGGTCAAGTCCCTATCGGCACAGCGTCAAATGGCAGTTTTATTTACCGAACACAGTGTGGATGTGGTGTTTAATTATGCCGATCGCATTTTAGTATTAGCTGAGGGAAGTTTGATTGCTGAAGGTTCGGCAGAAAAAATTGCACAAAATGAGCAAGTACGCGCGATTTACTTGGGAAGTAGTCTTTTTGCAGAGGGGAGTGAGGCGGTATGAGTGATGCAAGTAGCTTACTGAGTGTCAAAGACCTTTCTGCTTGGTATGGTCGTGCCAAAGCGCTCTTTGACCTCTCTTTTGAAGTAAAAAAAGGGGAGGTCGTCGCACTGATGGGGGCGAATGGTGCTGGTAAGTCGACCACCTTAAAAGCCGTCATGAATATGATGGATCGCAAGGAAGGGCTGGTGTTTTTTAATGGACAGGACATTAGTAAAGCACCTTCTTATAAAATCGCCCGTGCTGGTTTAGGCTTTGTACCTGAGGATAGGCGTGTGTTCAGCGAGTTGAGCGTGAGGGAAAATTTACTGACTGGACAGCAGGCAGCACGTTATTGGCCTGATGGGGAACCGGTTTTTCATTGGACCGAAGAGGTGATTTATCAACTCTTTCCGAACCTTGGCAAAATGCTCGATCGTCCAAGCGGTAAGATGAGCGGGGGCGAACAACAAATGCTGAGTGTGGCCCGCAGTCTGATGGGTAACCCTTTTATGCTACTTCTGGATGAACCATCAGAAGGCGTGGCACCAGTGATTGTGGATCAAATGATCGAGATGATCGTGGAGTTGAAGCAAAAGGGCATCAGTATTTTGCTGTCTGAGCAAAACTATCATCTGGCTAAGCAGGTGGCCGACCGCTACTATACCTTGAGTATGGGTGAAATAGTGGATGAGGGTGTGATGTAGCAGGTAGAACCTCGTTGCAAATCATGGACATAATTGACTTGGAAAACTGATTATGTCTTAATCAAATCAGTGGCTTATTAAAGCTGTTAAATTAATTTTGTCGAGTTGTCCATGTATATTCCTGAACATTTTAAAGAGGTGCGAACAGAGGAAATTGAGCGCATCATCAAAGACTTCCCTTTGGCCTGTCTAGTGGCTAATACACCTGAAGGTTTGATAGCCGCACATATTCCTTTGATTTTAAAAGGTGATGAGTACCTGATCGGTCACCTAGCTAAAAGTAACGAGATGCCCTCACTGGTCGAACGTGATCAAGAGGTGATGTGTATTTTTAGAGGGGATGATGCCTATGTATCGGCTAAGGATTATCCGCAAACTGGTGGGAAAATCAAGAAGGTACCGACTTGGAATTATCAGGTAGTACATATTTACGGCACGATTCGTTTTTATAATGATCGCCGTTCAAGACTCGCCGCTACCGGCTTTTTAACTAAGCAGATCGAACGACAAGTTCATGGTGAAGAGGCTTGGCGCATGGCTGATGCACCGCTGGATTACATCATGGAGCAGATAGAGGATATTACTGCCTTTGATGTGACCATCACCAAAGTGCTTGCTAAGTCCAAGATGAATCAAAACGATCCTCAGGAAGAGATTGAGAGCGTGATAGACAGTCTGGAAGTGCGTGAGGAAGAGGGGATGGCTGGGTCGATGAAGCGTTGGTTAGCGGATGTGGGGAAGTCGGAGTAGGGTGCTGTAGAAGCTAAGTGATGGGGGATTTGTTAAAGAAG
>JAAYRZ010000193.1 GCA_012518515.1 Alcaligenaceae bacterium | reverse complement strand
GCCCAAGTACATCGAGCTTTAACGCATGATGGTAAGCAGGTTGCGGTCAAGATTCTTCGTCCTAATATTCTTAAAACCATTGAAAGTGATTTGGCACTGATGCGTTCAGCGGCTTCGGTGGTGCACTGGCTCTTGCCGGATGGTAGACGCCTACGCCCCAAAGAGGTGGTGACTGAGTTCGACAAGTATTTACATGATGAGTTGGATCTGCAGATTGAGGCGGCGAATTGTAGTCAATTGAGACGTAATTTTGAGTTCGAAGGGCGTGAAAAACTGCTTAAAGTGCCTGAGGTGTATTGGCCTCTGACGACGAGTCGGGTCTTTACCATGGAGTGGATTGATGGGATTCCCATCAATCAGATGGAACAGATTAAGTCGATGGGTATGGATATCAAGAAGCTTGCCCGTGAGGGGGTGGAGATCTTTTTCACGCAAGTATTTGATGACGGTTTTTTCCATGCTGATATGCACCCTGGTAATATTTTAGTGACTCAGGATATTGACTCCAAAGGTCGTTATGCTGCTTTAGATTTTGGTATTGTCGGGACTTTATCGGAGTTTGATAAAAACTATTTAGCACAAAACTTTTTAGCTTTTTTTCGCCGTGACTATCGTCGTGTTGCACAATTACATATTGAATCTGGTTGGGTGCCACCAGAAACTAGAGAAGAGGAGCTAGAAGCGGCTGTTCGATCGGTTTGTGAACCTTATTTTGATTTGCCCTTGGCTGAGATTTCATTGGGTGCTGTGTTGATGCGCTTATTTCAAACGTCTAAGCGTTTTAATGTTGAAATTCAACCGCAATTAGTATTGTTACAAAAAACCTTGCTTAATGTAGAAGGAATGGGGCGACAGCTAGACCCAGATTTGGACTTGTGGCAGACAGCCAAGCCATTTTTAGAGCGCTGGATGTATCAACGGATTGGTCCGCAGGGTGTCCTTGAAAAGCTTAAAAAGGAATCCGTACATTGGGCTCAAATTCTGCCTGAGATGCCTAGACTACTGCATGCTTCTCTTAATGAGCAAAGTAATTTACCTAAAATTGCCAAGGAGTTGAGAGACCTCAGGCGTTCTCAGAAAAACAATCGCTTTTTACTTTATGTCATGGCTCTTTCTCAATTGCTGATTGCAATCTTAGCCTTGATTTATTGGAGTTAATTTATCATGATGATTCGTTTTGAAGAGAAGATGCTCTCTGTGGAGGAGTGTGAGCGTTTGCTTAGTGAGGGTGTCATTAAGCGCCCTCTAGTCTTTACTAATGGCGTTTTTGATATTTTGCACCGTGGCCATGCGAGTTATTTGGACCAAGCTGCTCAGTTAGGCGCTAGCTTACTCGTTGCTGTCAATACTGATGAGTCTGTCAAACGTTTAGGTAAGGGGGATGATAGACCACTAAATCGTTGCGAGGATAGGCAGGCGGTGTTATCAGCTCTCGCAAGCGTAACTGCAGTGACCAGCTTCGCTGAAGATACTCCTTATGAGCTCATCAAGCGCTTAAGACCTGATCTTATTGTTAAGGGCGGAGACTATGAAATGCACCTTCTGCCTGAAACGGCTTTGGTGGAAAGCTGGGGTGGCAAAGCGGTAGCGATTCCTTTTGAATACGAACGCTCTACTACAGCCCTAGTCAATAAAATCCGCAACTAAGAAAAAACCGGTTTAATTTTTATAAACCGGTTTTTTTGAGCTTAGAACTTGAAGTTAGAGGCAACTGCACCACGTAGGGGCTTGATATATGTTTCTAAAAGAACTTCTTCTTCGAAGGTCGCCGCATCTGTGCGAATAATACGATATACGCGCATCATAGGGGCTTGGCCTACCGTAATGATTAAACGACCACCTACGGCTAGCTGGTACTTTAAGGAATCATCTACTACTGGGACTGAACCCGTGACTAAAATAGCATTGAACTCGTTATTGCCCCAACCGGAGCGGCCATCGCCAACTTCAACCTGTACATTGTGAATGCCGGCTTGACGTAGATTCTTTTGTGCTTGAGCAGCAATCTGGGGGTCGATCTCGACACTATGCACCTGCGTACAGAGATGACTTAAGATGGCAGCCTGGAAGCCACTGCCGGTACCTATTTCTAAAACAGAGTCTTCAGGCTTAAGCTCAAGCTCTTGAGCAAAAAGAGCCTCCATTTTAGGGGCCAACATAGTTTCGCTAGTCTTATTACCATCAATCTCGATGGGTACCTCAAGATCAGCAAAAGCAATGTTGTGATACCTAGGGCTCATAAAGCGTGTACGATCTAACTTAAGCAGTGTCTCTAATACGCTATCATCTAGAATGCCCCAAGGGCGAATTTGTTGCTCAACCATGTTGTAGCGACTAAGTTCAAGTGAACTAATAGGCTTATTCATACCCGACTCTCTATCATTAATAATTTAATGGGATCATCAATAAATTCAAAAACTGCACCAATTTTAACTCTTATGCAGTATTAAAACTTGGTATTTAATACCATTGATGGAAATGATGTAATGGGCCATGCCCCGAACCAACCTTCATTTCTCCGGAGCGTTCGATGGCCTTCAGCAGGTATTGCTTGGCCTCTTTAGTGGCTCGGACAATGTCATCGTCACGGGTAACTAATGCACAAATTGCGGCAGAATAAGTGCAACCAGTACCGTGCGTGTTTTTTGTCTGGATGCGCTGATTGGGTAACTCAATCATCTTGTCACCGTTAAAAAGTAAATCAACTAAGTCGCTATTCGGTAGGTGACCACCTTTAAGTAAAACCCAGCGTTCATCTGAACGTTTGAAAAGCTTGTGGAGTTTTTCAGCCATAGTGTACATTTGCTTAATATTTTCTGGTGCTGATTGCTCAGTTAATATGGCCGCTTCCGGTAAATTGGGTGTGATCATGTTGCTTTGTGGAATCAAAGCCTCAATCAATGTGGGAATCGATGAGTCTGGTAATAAAGTGCTTCCGCCTTTGGCAACCATGACGGGGTCTAAAATACAATGGCGGTGACCTTTGTGTGCTATGAGCTCCTCAGCGACAGCCTCAATGACGGGGCTTTCACCCAGCATTCCCAGCTTGATGGCATCAATTTGTACATCAGCAAAGAGGGTTTTCAGTTGGAGCCGAATAAAGTCAGGGGTGATCGGCATAACGCCCGTAACCCCTTGGGTGTTTTGCGCAGTCAGCGCAGCAATTACGCCGCAGGCATAGGTGCCTAAAACGGTCATGGTTTTGATATCGGCCAAAACACCAGCGCCGCCAGAAGGATCCACTCCGGCAATAGTTAAAGTACGTTGAGTCATGTAGTGTAATTTTATGGACTTATTAAAATGATTCAATGGTTGGTTCAATAGTACCTAAGTATAAGCTAAAATATACGATTGATCTAAATCTTATACTTACAAAGACAGGCACAGACATGAACACAAGAAAGACGTCAGGCAGAAGCTTATCTAAAGCAACTTCCAAAGCTACTTCCAAGCGTTCAACAAAAGCTGTATCTAAACGGACATCGGCAGTTGAGGCCGTGGAGACACAAACTCCTGAAGTGGAGACTCAGTTAACACCATCGGTAGATGCACAGCTAGAAGCTGAACTACATGAGGCTCTTGTCGATTTTTCTTTAAAAAATGCGATAGAGCCTGATAAAGTTGAACTTAAAGAAATACTTGAAGCCAAGAAAAGCGAGTTAGAACTGGGGATTGAGGAGTTAGAGCAGATCATTGAAGTAATGCAAGGTGATACGCTTTATGGTGATAGCCTTGAGGAAACACGTAAGCTACATGTTGAAGACAGAGTAGATGCGAAAATCGATCGTCATACTTACACCTTGATTCAGATGATGGCGAAGGCCCTCTCTGCGCCATTAGCTGAGCAGCAGGAAGTGCTGCGAGCTTTATTTGATGAGTTGTCAGAGGATGAGCGTCGTGACTTATTACGTGCGGTACGCTTAGAAAAACGTCGTCTTGATGCTCGGAAAGCAGCTGAGTATGACAGCATTTTGGTCGAAAATTATGATCAAGAGGGAGTGTATCCATATAAGTATTTGATGTCACGTCGGAATTACGAATATCAAAAATACGATCTTCAAGTTGAGTTGCTTAAATTGCAATCTTGGGTTCAGGAGTCAGGACAGCGTGTCGTGATTATTTTTGAGGGGCGTGATGCTGCTGGTAAAGGGGGCACCATCAAGCGCTTTATGGAGCACTTAAATCCTCGCTACGCGCGTGTTGTTGCTCTACAAAAACCTACTGATCGGGAGTCTGGCCAGTGGTATTTTCAGCGCTATGTGCAGCATTTACCCACCAAGGGTGAAATCGTGCTGTTTGACCGTTCATGGTATAACCGCGCTGGAGTTGAGCGTGTGATGGGTTTTTGTAGTGATTTAGAGTATTTTGAGTTTATGCGTCAAGT
>JAAYRZ010000192.1 GCA_012518515.1 Alcaligenaceae bacterium | reverse complement strand
GCGATACCGGTCAGGTCATAAATCCAGGTGGCAAATACAGCAAATGTCTTTTCCCCAAAGGTTAGGGCAATTAAGACCGCAGCAAAAATAAAAATGCTTAGTAAAATATTTTTCAACATAAATTAGAAATTCCTTAGGCCTGAGTTTGACTAAATGGAATGGCGGATATGCTTGGTTGACCTCCACTCATTAGTTCTGACAGTAGTTTGCCAGAGCCAGTAGCGAGTGTTAGGCCTAATGCACCATGCCCTAGATTAAGCCAGAGGTTGCCGTATTGAGTTTTGTCGATGATGGGCTTGCCTTTTGGGGTGGCAGGGCGTAAGCCAGCCCATTGCTCTGCTTGGGCATAGTCACCTGCACCTGGAAAGAGCTTTTTGGCTTCACTAATCAGGGTATTGATGCGTTTAGGATCTAGCTTACGGTCTAGACCAACACGGTCAGCCATACCGGCAATGCGTAAACGATCACCGATGCGAGCATAGACTACTTTGCGTTCATAATCCGTGATACTGACATAGGGAGCCTGCTTTTCATCCTCTATGTTAAGCGTCAGGCTGTAGCCTTTGAGAGGACCGACTGGTACGCTGACGTTGATAGGGTCAAGCAGCTCATTGGCAAAGGAGCCGAGCGCTACGACAATGGCATCCGCACTGAGGCGTTCGCCATTAGCCAAGACCACCTCAATATCTTCAATGCCGGATTTACCCGGTACCTTGGATAGCGAACGTATACGTTGTCCTAATAAAAAGGTGACACCTTTAGCTTCTAGGTTTTTTCTAATTGCCACACTGAGCTTATAGCTATCGACTACTTCTTCGCTTGGGGTCCAGATTCCACCGACAATTTGTGAGCGCAGCGGGGCTAGGGCCGGCTCTTTTTCAATACATTCCTCCGTATTGAGAGCGTATTGATCGCAGCCCATGGCGCGCTGTATTTCTAATTGCTTAACTGCTGCCTCAAAATGTGCGCGGTCACGGTGTATGACTAATTTGCCTGGTTGGTCAAAGTTCACGTCTTTAATTTCATCAAATAACTCATGAAATAAGTCGCGACTTAAAAAGGAGAGCGTTAATAGTTCCTTAGTTGTTTGGCGGCTTTGTTCTGCTGTGCATGCTTTGGCAAAACGCAGGCCCCAGCAAATATCGGCAGGATTCAGGGAGGGCTTCAAACGCATCGGTGCATCGGGATTTAAGAGCCATTTGGGAACTTGGCTGAGTACACCAGGTGCGGCTAGCGGCGCGACATAAGAGTAGGAAAGTTGAGCGCCATTAGCATAGGAAGTCTGACGACCAACCTCATTTTCTTGTTCAACAACGGTCACATTGAAGCCTGCTTTTTGCAGATAATAAGCACTGCATAAACCGATGATACCTGCGCCTA
Organism: Alcaligenaceae bacterium; assembly: GCA_012518515.1. GTDB lineage: Bacteria > Pseudomonadota > Gammaproteobacteria > Burkholderiales > Burkholderiaceae_B > Oligella. The sequence goes on along the minus strand of JAAYRZ010000192.1, from coordinate 1,735 downwards.
ATACAAGGGCGTTTTGTTGTGCCGGATTCGATTGATTCATGATTTGTTCCTATTTAAAAATTCTCAGGATGGTCTGGTAGTCCGGTCCAGTGATTCTAGCCAAGCTAGCTCTTCAGTTGTAAAGCCTGCTTGTTTACGGGCTTCTTTATTAAAAGGTCCTTTGGGATAGGCTACATCGTGCTTTTTAAGTAAATCAGCATAAGCCTCAATAGGCTCTAAACCATGTGCTGCACACTCGACCAGATACCATCGATTGCCAATTTCTACGTGACCTACTTCCTCATCTAAAATGATATCGAGTATCGCAACGCTTTTGTCATCACCGGCTTGAGCTAAGCGTTTTTGAATACCAGGAGTGACATCAAGGCCTCGCGCTTCGAGGGTACGGGGTACTAAGGCTAGGCGTGCTAATAAATCGTCTTTGGTTTTTTCTGCCATATCCCATAAACCATTATGCGCAGTATAAGCGCCATAGTCGTAACCCATTGCACCTAAACGTTGCCGTAATAAACGGAAATGCTTAGCTTCTTCTTTAGCCACTTGAATCCAATCCAAATAAAAGGCTTTACTTTGATTAGGAAAACGCCAAACAATATCAAGGTGCAGGTTAATCGCATTAAACTCAATGTGGGCAATGGCATGGAGCAAGATAGCACGACCTTCGTCTGTATTAACAGAGCGCATCCCTACTGCCTTGGGGTCGACTAATTCGGGTCGAGATGGACGCCCGGGAACTTGAGCTTGCTTTGCTTTGTCCTGATAATCAGCTGTTACATCAATAAAATAATCACCGTCTATATTAATACTTTCGACGGCAGTGACTTTAGAACAAGGGTCTGGCAAAATCAATGCGTCCAGTGCTTGCTCACGTAAACATTTGGCTTGACTCATAAGAATTCAGATACGATTAAGTGATAATTTTTTTGATGACATTGGTTAATTCTACCGCTTAGGGGCTTAGTGCGCCTTAAATAAGGTAGAATTTTTAATTGCAATTATATTTAAGTAGTTGAGTTTAGGCACAGAAGGACAGTATGGATTGGTATAAAGAGTTGGTTGCCAGTATGCAATGGGTAGGAATTGCCTTTAGCTGCTCGGTTATTTTGATGTTGATTGTCGGTTTTGCACTGGTAAGGTGGACGCGTTGGGCGGCGCAGTTTTGGCAAATTGCCTATACGTATTTTAATCCCATCAAAAACCCTATTGCCATTCTGAACTTTGCACTTATTCTGTTTCTAAGTCTCTTCGGGGTGCGTGTTAGTGTGCTGTTTTCAAACTGGTACAACAACATGTATACCGCGCTTCAGGAAAAGGATGAGTCCACTTTCTGGATTCAGATGATGGTGTTTGCGGTTCTAGCTATTATCCATATTTTCCGCTCCTTGACCGCTTATTATATGCAGCAAGCCTTTACCATTCGATGGCGTGAGGATCTTAACGAGCGAGTTTTGGGACAGTGGTTACGCAATAAAAACTACTATCGTTTGTTTTTCCTGAAGCATCAGGTAGATAACCCCGATCAGCGTATTCAACAGGATGTGGCCAGTTTTGTGGGTATTTCACTGGGACTAACGCTAGGTCTAATTACCAGTATGGTTTCGGTCGTGGCCTTTACGGTGATTTTATGGAACTTGTCAGGACCATTAAATCTCTTTGGTCTAGAAATTCCTCGTGGGATTGTGTTTATTCTCTTTATTTATGTCTTAATCGCGACGGTATTTGCCTTTAAAATTGG